>CAMZHP010000088.1 GCA_947306845.1 uncultured Prevotellaceae bacterium | reverse complement strand
CAGTTGCTCCGGATCCCATTTCTCCGCCTTGAACAGCGGCAGGATATCCTTGAAGCCAAACTCCGAGGGATGGCCGTAGTGCTCCACATGCCATTTGTAAGCCTGGTTTCCCTCCATGTACATACTTCGCGCCATCCAGTCGCCGGAGCCCTCGACGCACTGCGGTCCCCAGTGCGCCCAAATGCCGAACTTCGCATCGCGGAACCACTCCGGGGTCTGGTGTGTCTTCAGCGACTGCCATGTGGGTTGGAACTTGCCGGTTTGCATCTGCTCGTGCTCTTCCGATACAGGCACCTGATAGGTCTGAGCGCCCACGGCACTGCCCATCATCAGGGCTGTGAGAAAATAAAAAAGTCTTGACATGGTTGTTGAGGTTTTGAGGGGATGGAAGGATGAGAGGATGAGAGGAGAGGAACGCGCAAAGCGCGTTCGTACGGAGAAGGGGGAGGCTTAATTTTCAATCTTCAATTTTCAATCTTCAATGGTGTGTGGCGCCATCGATAGCCTCGAAGAGGCGGCCATACTTGGTGATTTCATCTGCTAACTGCTGATAGAGGGTATGGTATTTAAGCGGAAGCGTCTTGCCGGAATACTCCTTGGAAAAGTCTTTTCCCCCTACCTTGCGGCTCTTCACCAAGGCATCAAAGAGTTTTCCCTTGTCGAAATAGAGGCGGAACTCATGCTCCTTGCCGTCCTCGACTTCGGGGTTCAGCGCATAGATGAAGGTGATGTGCCCCTTATTGTCGAACAGGAACTCCTGATAATACTTTCTATCTGCGAAATTGTAACTGACAGACACATACTCCAACCAATGGGCAGGATATACCTCATCACTACCCTCGACTTCTCCGTAATACAAGGTCACATCCTCCTCGTGAAGCCCAGTTCCAGGCAAGTTCTGCTTCACCTTGACCTTGTAGCATTCATTGACGGGATATTTCTCACCTTCTGCCTCAATCTGGGACAGATTGGCAATAGATTCCTTGACTGCGGAATAGTGGTCACGGATGGCCTCCTTGAGGTCCTGGGCACTGGTCATCTGAAACGACAGGCAACACAAGAAAAATACAAAAGCAATCTTTTTTCTCATTATCTGTTATATTTTAGAGTTTGGGAGCAAATATAAAAAGAATCTGTGACAAACGCAACAGTTTGAGCAAAATAAGTAGTATCTTTGCCCGATAAAAGCGATAAAACCGTTAAAGAACGGAAAGAAATCCAAGGAAACGACAAAGATGAAAACGGGACTGGTGCTTGAGGGAGGAGCGATGCGGGGATTGTTCACCGCCGGGATCCTCGACGTGCTGCTGGAGGCCAACGTGACCTTCGACGGTGTGGTGGGCGTGTCGGCAGGCGCCGCTTTCGGCATCAATTACGTATCCCGCCAACTGGGCCGCACCATCCGTTACAACAAGCGGTTTGCTCACGACTGGCGCTATTGCAGCATGCGGTCGTGGCTGACCACGGGCGACCTCTTCGGCGCGGAGTTCGCCTACCACATATTGCCCGAGCACCTCGACCCTTTCGACAGCGAGACCTTTGAGCAGAGCAAGACAGCTTTTTGGTTGGTATGCACCGAGGTGAGAACCGGCAAAGCTGTTTACCAATACCTGAACAAAGGAGGGCATGAGACCTACGACTGGGTACGTGCCTCCGCCTCGATGCCCTTCGTGTCGAAACCCGTGAGCATCGGTGATCATCTGCTGCTCGACGGCGGGGTGGCCGACTCGATTCCCCTGGCTTTTTTTGAAAGTGAGAGGTATGAGCGAAACGTGGTCATCCTCACCCAACCCGCTGACTATACGAAAGGCCACAACAAGCTGATGCCGCTCATGCGGATGGCTCTACGCAAATATCCGGCGATGATCAAAGCCCTCGATGAGCGCCACATCATGTACAATCAGCAATTGGAGTATGTCAGGCAGCGGGAGGCTGAAGGTAAAGCGCTGGTCATCCGGCCCTCAGAACCGATCCGCATCGGGCATGTCTCTCACAATCCTGATGAGATGCAGGCGGTGTATGACGTCGGACGCAGGGAGGGGCTGAGGCAGTTGGAGAGGATCAAGGACTTTTTGAAAGTGAAGAGTGAAGAAAGTGAAGAGTGAAGAGTGAAGAGTGAAGAATAATTCGAAAATTCTCTAATTCGTGACAAGGAAGTGAAGAGTGAAGAGTGAAGAGTGAAGAATAATTCGATAATTCTCTAATTCGGGACAAGAAAGTGAAGAGTGAAGAGTGAAGAGTGAAGAATAATTCGAAAATTCTCAAATTCGTGATAAAAAAATCGGGGGGGAGATATGTGACAGGCACAAAAAAAATTGATTGTCTCACGACAACCAATCTTTATTAACCTTAATAATCTAATACCATGAAAAACACGTTGCAAAGTTAAGCATTTTAGTGGAATATTGCCCCTTTCTGTTATCAAAAAGGGATATAATTAACATTAATTAAATCTCGAACCATTCCACTTAACTTTTCTTTGCAACAATATAGCTTTTAGTTCCTCCCGTTCCTTTTTGCTGACCATTGGCGTGGAGAGCGAGAAACAGAGCGAGTTGTCATCAGGAGAAAGCACGGCCTGCACCATCATGGGATCAATCCATCGGAGGAGGGTCTCATAGCGTTCCACATCCATGGTGTCGGGTCTGGCGACCAATGACGAAGGATCTATCGCATCCAGGAAACGGTTACTGTCAAGTTTGCGCCAACCGGCATCGTAGAAGCTGACCACCGACTCAGGCGCCTCGCCCAGCAACGTCCTCACCATGCAGAGCACTGTGTCCTTCTCGGCCGTCAGCAATGCCATCTGCATGCGCGAGCTCTCGCTGAGGGCGATATGAGCATAAAAAGCCGTGAGCGAGTCGAGGACTGTTCCCTCAGAGAGCAGATTGAAAGTCTCCGCCTTGACCCCCATCCCATAGAAATCCACCATCTCGGTGCGCTTGACCTTATTGAGATAAGGCACGACGGAATCGGGCATGGCCACGATGAAGTCAGCCATCTTTCTCTGGGCGCTCGCGGTGATTCCTACCGCCACCATCAGTACTGCCGTGAAAAATCGTCTCATTGTCATTATTTTGTGAACTTCCCAACTCCTACACTCCCCATGATGGAATGGTATGCTCGAAAGTGACCGCAATATTACGCAAAAAATCAGAGACGGGCAACTTTTTGCTGTCAAAAATGCACGGCGGCATGAGAAAAGGCATATAAACATTTTATTATTTTTGAAAATAGTCGTATTTTTGCAACGTGATTTACTATCTCTCCTGCACCGGCAACACCCTCTGGGCGGCACGAGCCATCAGCGAGGCCATCCAAGAGCCACTCATCAATATCGCCGCCCTGCCAGACGGGGAACCTCTGTGCGCACCCCAGGAGAACGAGCGGATCGGTTTCTGTTTCCCCGTGCATGGATGGCGCCCGCCCGTCATGGTGAGAGCGTTTGTGCAAAGGCTCAGGACGGTAGCCGCCGGAAAGCATTACTGCTGGGCGCTCTGCACGGCCGGCGACGACATCGGCGAAACCATCGACATCCTCGCCGATGACCTCAGACATTGCGGTCTTACGCTCGACAGTGCCTTCTCGCTGCAGATGCCAGAAAGCTATGTGGGACTGCCGTTCATGGACACCGACCCGCCGGAGAAGGAAGAAAAGAAAAAACGCCAAGCAGCGGAAGACCTGCACCACTATACCGAGATGATCAGCCAACGGCTATACGGTGTGCGCCAGTTGCACCTCAGCCATTGGCCCCGCATCAACAGCAGGGTGCTCGGAGCTGCCTTCAAGCGGTGTCTGCTCACTGACAGGCCTTTCAAAGTAAACAAAGACCAATGCACAGGCTGCGGACGATGCGCCAGCTCATGCCCTGCCGGCAATATCGCCATGACCGACCATCTGCCCGAATGGCAACACAACGGGCGTTGCCTGAGTTGCTTCGCCTGCTACCATCACTGCCCTGTCAGGGCCATCGAATACGGACACCGCACCCAGCACAAGGGTCAATACTATTTTGAGAAGAGAACAAAGCATTGAAAAAATATGAGAAGACTATTATTATCCATCATCTGCCTGGCCACAGCCGTCTGCACTTACGCAGTGAAGGCATGGCCTTATCCTGTCAAGGTGAGACAGAGCGACGGCACCACCCTCACCATTGTCCTTCATGGCGACGAGGATTTCAGCTATTATACCACCCTTGACGGAGTGCTGCTCGTGCAGCAAGACAACAACTATTATGTGGCTGAAGTCAGTCACGAAGGTGAGCTCAACGCTACGCCCCAACTCGCTCACAATGCTGATTTGCGCAATGAAGCGGAACGACAATTGGCCATCCGCCAGAACCGCGATATTTTCCTACAAGCCAGTCAAGTGGAAGCCAGCCGACGTAAACTGCGCCGAGAGCCCATCAACACCACTAGTACGATGTTCCCCCATACGAACAATCCAAAGGCCGTCGTCATCCTTGCTGAATTCAAGGACACCACTTTCACCATCGAAAACCCCAGGCGGTCGTTTGATGACTATCTCAACTCTCCCCAAAGACTTGTGGATTACGGGCGTGGCGAGACAGCCAACACCTGCAGCGTAGCCAAATATTTCGATTATGTGAGTTTCGGACAGTTCAGGCCGCAGTTCGATGTCTATGGTCCCGTGAAATTGCCCAGCGCCCTGAAGACCTACGGTGGCAACAAGGAAGGAGGGGATGGCGAGCGTATGGACCTGCTCCTTCAGGATGCCTGCGCGCTGATGGACGACAGTCTGGACTTCTCACAATATGACGGCAACGGCGACGGCTATGTCGACCTGGTCGTTGTCATCTACGCAGGTTACTCGCAGTCGATGACGGGCAATTCCGCCGAGTGCATCTGGCCCAAGTCAGGAACCTTAAACGGAGGGAAATACGACGGAAAGGACGTGTATCGCTATGCTGTCAACGCCGAGTTGAACGGCTTCCCCGGATGCTGGAGCGTGGCACCTTTCAAGCGCATCAACGGCACGGGCACCTTCTGCCACGAGTTCTGCCACACCATGGGCCTGCCTGACTTCTACCCCACACTGGCATCCTCCAAGGTTGACAACCAGGCCATGGAATACTGGAGTCTGATGGACAGCGGCAACTATCTCAGCAACGGCTATGCCCCAGTGGCCCTCAATGCCTGGGAGCGCGAGGCCTTCGGTTGGATGGAGATCCCCACCCTGAAAGAGAGCGTCGACCTTGACATCAAAGCCCTCGATAGCGGAGGCACCGCCTACCGCATTGCCAACGACAATGACGAAAGCCACCGTGAGTATTTCATCATCGAAAACATCCAGAAAGTAGGCATCAATCATGCCCAGAAAGGAAAAGGACTGTTGGTCTATCATGTAGATTACGACCCCACCCTTTTCTCCCTCAGCAGCAACTCTGCCAACAACTTGAAGGGTCATCCCAGGATGACTGTCGTGCCTGCCGACGGACTGTTGTTCGCCCAGTACAACATAGGCAAGACCATCGATGGCAAGACCATCAAGAATGCTGACTTCTATGAGCAGTTGGCCGGTGACCCCTTCCCAGGCACAGCAGGAGTGACCGAACTCAACGACACGACAGGGACGGTCAATTTCCAAGTGTACAAGGGCGAAAAGCTCAACAAGGCGTTGAGCGGCATTACCGAAAGTGAGGACGGTGTCATCAGTCTCCGTTTCATCAGCGACTTCACATCTGGCATCACCCATACCCAGACGGATTCCGCTCTTCCCGCAGACGATAGCATCTACACGCTTGACGGGCGGAAGGTGGGCAACAACCCAGAGGTTCTGCCAAGAGGCATCTACATCACACGAGGGAAAAAGATCATCAGATAAGCCTGCGGTGGCTCATCCTCTTCGTCATTCGCCAGTGAACCTGCCCACGAAGAGGATGACGCCCGACGAGGCCTCACGGATGACATAGACGAAGGGGCGGTTGGCATGGAACGTCGCCTTGGAGTATTTTGGGGGTTCTGAGAGCGCATTCACCTTCATCCCAGCCACTGTCACCGCGGCAGCCTCTGAGCCCTCCTCGTTCACCTTGATCTTGGCCTTCTGGCGCATCATGGCAATATAGACAGGCTGCGCGCACATGTTGCAGATATCTTCATTAAAAGGATTGAAAGCCAGTCGGATGCCCATCTTCTCCATCAGACCGATGAGGCCATCCTTCATGTCATTGGTGTCTGAAGAGGTCTCATAGCTCGGCAATTTCAGGTCCACCTCGGCTGGACTGAATACGTAATAATCTAATGGAATGAATTCGTTATTATAAATCGCCTCCTCATCGAAGCCTTTCTCCGCCAGCAGGCTGACGATGTCATCCGTGGTCTTGCCTTCCTCCGGCAGCATCACCGTCATGTCCCAATAGCCATTGCCGTAGGGAATCTTGACGGCGGAGTATGTGTCGTTCTTCATATAGTTGATGAGCACCGATTGATGCATCATCGGCAGTTTTGTGCTTCCCTTCTCCATGGTGAAAGTTTCCGTCTTGGTGTTTTTGGGGTCGAACTTCGAAGTCCAATCGGCCTTGAAGTAGATGGCATTCAGCAGATAAGACATCATGTTAGGGTCCACCTCGTCAAGAATGTTGGGGATCATCCCTTTGGTCTTGTCATTGCACCAGCCATTGATGTGACCGAGTGTTGCTGGTGAGGAAAAGTCGAGCGCCTCAGCCTGGGCATCATAATACTCCTTCATGTCTTTCTGGAACTGCTCCTTCAACTGGTAGTGCTTGTTCAGGAAAATGGCATTGGCGATGTCGAGCGTCACTTCTTTGTCCACTTTTGGCAGGTTGTCAATCAGGTTCTTGCAAAACTCGTTCACAGCCTGTATGCCCCCCTTGTGGAAGCCCAAGGTCTGCTCCAGTTCCTTTTCGGTCTGGCCTGTAGCGGCATCATTGACCATGCCCAACACATAGGTGATGCTCAATGGCGAGTAAATGAAACTCTTGCCGCTACGGTCAGTCTCATTTACTGTCTTCAGAAAATTGAGCGTAAAGCCGTTGTTGTCTTTGACAAACACTTTTTGTGCCGGTGTCAGTCGAACCGGTATGGGTGTCGATAACATATTCACCACCGTCTTTGCTTCATCCAAATCCTCTGCATTATCAGATGAGCACGACAGCATCATCAAACTGCTTGCAGCCATGGCTGCGAATAAAAAAAGATTCTTCATCATCTTATCTTTTTTGTATGGTTTCTGCAATAATAATGCGAAAGAAGAGAAAACTTGTATCCGGGAACGTTAAAAAAGATAAAAAAGGCCGGTTTCCATACAAGATTTCCGAATTTTGGTATTATAAAGGTGACAAACGCAGAAACAGCATGGTCGAACAACTCGTTGAGCGCATACGAAACAAAGACCAGCAGGCGATGAAGCAACTCTACCAGATGTATGTGGAGGAGCTATCGTCTGTATGCCGCCGCTATGTGCCCGCCGAAAACGATGCGAAAGACGTGCTGCAAAACAGTTTCGTGAAAATCTTCACCTCGATACCGGCTTTGGAGTATCGCGGAGATAATAGTTTCAAAGGTTGGCTGCACAAAATAGTGGCCAACGAATCCATCAACTTTCTCAGGGAAAGGAAGCGGTTGAAATGGGTGATGCAAGACTCTGTCTGCCTTCCAATAGAAGAGGATGAAGAGCCGGAGGTGGAGCGGGTGTCGCCAGATGAACTGCACCGGCTGATCAGGGAACTGCCCGACGGTTACCGCACGGTGCTCAACCTCCATGTCATCGAAGGCTATCCCCATGCCAAGATTGCCGAATTGCTGGGCATCCAAGAGAGTACGTCGGCCTCTCAGCTGCATCATGCCAAGCAGCAGTTGGCTAAAAGAATCAACGAATTAATGAAAGGAAAACGATGAAAGAGAAGTGGAAAGAAATCATAAGAAGCAAACTGGAGGGTCACCGCCAACCTCCACCCGACGGGCTGTGGGAAAGCATCAGTGAACAGATGGGGCTCCAACCAGAGACGGTTCACCACCCTGCCTCTGCCAAGAAATGGTACTGGGCAGCGGCTGCAGCCATCCTGGTGCTGGGTGGATTTTTTGCCCTGTATCATCACGACAGTCCCCTACCCTCCTCTCCTATGGCCTCAAACACGAATCAGACTGAGAACATACCCAAAGAGGAGCCTGACAATATGCTCTCTGAGAAGTCGGCAGCAGAATCTTTGGCTGCTCCGACTATCACACCGTCGGCAACGCCAGTTCTGGCTAAGGCATCTGCCGACAACATACAGACCATATCCAAAGAAAACAGTGCAGAGCCGAAGAACCTAGAAGCCGAGAAAGCAGACATCCAACCCATGACTGCAGACCAAGACATGCCCGATGTGGCTCAGAACCCTGAACAAAAATCAGTCATTACTCAAGACGCGGAACAAAAATCAGATATTGCTCAAACCGCTGAACAGAAAACAGATATCGCTCAAACCGTTGAACAAAAATCGGATATTGTTCAAACCTCGGAACCCCAAACAGAAGAGGGTCCAATCACATCATTTGAACCAATCCACCATCACTCTTCCCCAAATGGCAAGTGGACGATGGGCCTGAATGCGTCGGGTGGTCTCCTGGCAGCCAACAACTCCAACCAATTCCAAATGGTGGGAAACAGCTACATGAGGGATGCTTATTTCTCATCCAAGGGGTATTTCGCAACGAATCTCGTATGCGAATCCTACGAGACATATCACACCAAGCATCATCTGCCCGTGCGTTTCGACATGAGCCTGAATTACCAACTGAGCGAGCGTCTGGCACTGCTCAGCGGAATCAACTATACCTGGCTTTATTCTGAGTTCAGCAACGGAAGAACCCAGATCGACCAGCATCTGCACTATTTGGGAATCCCAGTGGGCGTGGCCTATCAGTTATGGTCCAACCCGCATCTCCGCATCTATCTCTCAGGCTCTGCCATGCTGGAGAAATGCCTCAACAAGAAGCCCTGGCAATGGTCTGTCAATGCAGGAGCCGGAGCGGAATATGCACTCAACCGACAACTGGGCCTTTATCTCGAACCCTCTGTCGGCTACTACTTCGACGACGGCACCAACATAGAGCATTACTACAAGGAGCATGCGTTGGCACCCAACATCATGCTCGGTGTTCGCATGCACATCAATCCGTAAAAACAAGAAAGGAAAGTGGCGGTCAATACACCCGCTCGCCAAATATTGCCGACCCTACCCTCACCAGGGTAGAGCGGCACTGGCAGGCGATGGGGAAATCATGGCTCATACCCCAACTGCGCTCACAGAAATAGTCGGCATCGGCGAAATAGGCCTCCTTCACCTCATCGAAGAAGTCGGCTGCCATCATCATCTCACGTCGGATCTGCTCCTCATCATCCACGTATGATGCCATCATCATCAGACCGCAGATGCGCACATGCTCCATCGTCTTCCACTCGCCATCTGCAAGCAGTTGACGGCAATCGTCGAGGGTCAGGCCATACTTGGTCTCCTCCTCGGCTATATGAAGTTCCAGCAGCACATCCACCGTGCGGCCGCAGCGCTCCGCCTGACGGTTGATTTCCCTCAGCAGGCGAAGGGAGTCCACGGCCTCTATCATGCTCACATACGGTACGATGAAGCGCACCTTGTTGGTTTGCAGATGACCGATGAAATGCCACTTGATGTCAGCGGGCAGCACCGGTTGCTTGGCTTGCAGCTCCTGCACATGACTTTCACCGAAAATGCGTTGCCCCTCGGCATACGCCTCTTCGATGGCACTGGCAGGATGGAACTTGCTCACCGCCACCAGCCTCACATTGGCAGGCAGCAGACCGGTCACCTGCCTCAGGTTCTCCCGGATTGTTCCCATCTGTTATTCTTCCGCTGGTGTTTCCTGTTTGATGGGCTGAGCCTTATGCTCAAACACATCCATGATCTGGGTCTCGGCGACAGATGCGATGACATAGTCGATCAGCGTGGTGCCCATCACCTCTTCGATATGTGCCACGGCACGGCTCAGCGTGCCAGCCTGTACCAAATAATAGACATTGGAGCGCTTCTCCTTTTCCGTCTTCTCGTCGATGGTGATGAACTGCAACTTGGCCTTATACCAGCGGTCGTCGCTGTCGGCCTCGCTGAAAAAGATTTCCTTGTAAGCAGCCTTCTTGATGTCGGCCACCTCAAACTCACCACTGATATAGGATGACATCTCCTCGGTGATCGAGCCCTCAGCCTCGGTAAAACTGAGTGCATCGACAGTATATTGTTCAGTCACTTTCTTTGGCAATCCGTCTTCCATTGTCTTCTCATAACGGATCTTGGTCTCAAACCAGTCTGCTGTTCTTGATCTCATAAGAATTATACGTGTAATTAAAATTCGGCCGCAAAGTTACGAAAAGTCGAGAGCAGAACAAAATGAATTCATTCATTTTTTATGCCGAGACGGAGTAACTTATTTAAAGTTACGAATAAACGAGGGAAAAGCCAAATTATTTTGGCTTTTCCGATTGCTTACCAAAGAGGCATTATGGATGATTTTTTGAAAAGAAAGCAACACAGTATTGTCTGAGGTGTCTATTTGCCTCAAATAACCTGAAATATAAAATTTTTCAAACAAAAAGTTTTGCATTTCAAAATTATAACATATCTTTGCACCCAAGATGAGAATAGTTTCACATAGAAAGCTGGTGGAGTTCTATAGTTCGGAAGGACATGGAGATGCACAGTCGGCCCTCGAACGCTGGTATGATACAGCAGAGAGGGCACAATGGAAGAACCTGTCGGATATAAAGGTAGACTTTCCTGCAACCGATTATGTAGGTAATCAACATTATGTGTTTTACATCAAAGGAAACAAATACC
>CAMZHP010000087.1 GCA_947306845.1 uncultured Prevotellaceae bacterium | reverse complement strand
GCCGGACTGGCCACTGTTTTGGCGGGCACTTTCTTCGCAGCACAGCCCCTCTCTGTCCTACCCTGCGCTATCTCCTGTGCCTGGCACAGTATCAGCGGAACAATCCTGGCGGGATTATTCCTGAAGACTGACCGACAGGAAAAGATGATCACATGACGCTCATCTTCTATTTTTCTGCAATTGCCTGACGGGGAAGGTAAAGTAGGTGTCAGGGAAAGGCTCGTCCTTCAGTGTAAAGTGCCACCACTCAGTATCCAAAGGCTTGAATCCATGCCGGAGCATGGCTCTCCGCAAAATCATGCGGTGGGCGAACTGCTCTGAT
The DNA here is from genome assembly GCA_947306845.1 of uncultured Prevotellaceae bacterium. The sequence goes on along the minus strand of CAMZHP010000087.1, from coordinate 10,573 downwards.
GTAATTTTGTCATTGGGGGTATAAACTCCTGTGTCGGGATTGCCACCGAAGTCTGGATGGCTCTCATGGCCGAACCAGTCGAAAGTACCCCCCATGTCGAGTTCTTTTTCTGTTGTCATGTCGAAAAGAGTCAGGTCCACTGTTGAACCACGTGTATGTCCGCTTTTTTCCATGATGTATTCCTGGGCGAAAAGCACGCTCTTGTCGAGGTCGGGATAGAAATAGCGCTTCATTAGTGTGTCTTTTACCGCTAGGGACCACCTCACGAAGTGGTCTACGGCTTTCTGCGGACGGTAAGCATCGTAAATCTTCAGACGATAGCCCATGCGTTTCACATCATCGCTGACCGCACGGAGGCTGTCGGCAGCCTGACGAGTCAGCAATGCCGTTGGCTGTTCATAACCATCGATACGCTGTCCAACGAAATTGTAGGTGCTGAAATAGCGAATTTCCAAAATCGCATCGGGAACAGCATCGGTCAACGTCACAAACTGGCTGCTGTTGTCGGTATTTGGCTTTGCCGTCAGCTCCGTAAGGCTTCGGCAGGAAGACAATATAAGGATAACCAAAAATATCGGGAGAATTATCTTGTTTTTCATTTGAACCATTTATTAATCATGTAATTCAAACATGCGAATTCAGTCAAACAATTTCTGAGCAAAATCATGAAGAGATTTTCGCCATACCTGCCATTCATGATCACCCGGGAATGTATTGAAGGTAATATGAAGTCCAGACTGCCTCATGGCAGAGACAGCTTTCTGGGTGGATGAAAGACGTGGATCGTCGGTTCCTACAGAGATGTAGAAGAGTTTCAGTGCTTTGTTGTATTTATCATGTTGAGAGATGAGGCCAGGCATGGATGCCTCTGCATCAAAAGACTTGGTTTCGCGGATGCCACCAAAAACGCCTGTGCTGAACACACCAATATAACTGAAGAGTTCTGTGTGTTGCAATCCTACAAAAAAGGACTGCCCACCTCCCATCGATAGACCGGAAAGCGCTCGGTGCTGTTTGTCGGCAATGGTTCGGAAATGTTGATCTACGAAGGGAATGATCACATCTTTAAGTTCTTCCTCAAAACCTTTCATGCCTTGTATGGAATAGCCGAAACCAGTACCAGGAACCGTGATGTTTCCGTTCGACATCACGACTATCATCTCTTTGGCCTTGCCCTCAGCAATCAGGTTGTCTAGAATGTAGTTGGTCTTGCCTTGGTAAGTCCATCCTGACTCGTCCTCCCCTCCCCCATGCTGCAAGTACAGCACAGGATAGCGCTTGCCGCTTGAATCATAGTTGGAGGGAGTGTAGACATACATCGTAGCGTGGGACTTTCTTACTGGAGAGTAATAAGTGACAATGCTCACCTTGCCATGTGGCACATCCTTGATGTCGTAAAAACTGCAACCTTCCTCAGGTATATCTATGGCACTGGTCATTCTGCCGCAGCCAAAATAACTTTTGCTGGCAGGGTCGGAGATATCCATTCCACCTATGTTGAACCAATAATAATGAAAACCTGGCACCAATGGTTTGGTATGAGCCAGCCATGTTCCATCCGACTGCTTCTCAAACTTGCATGTCGGGTCAAGAGATACTTTCGTCTTGCTCAAATCTTCATTTGAACGGATTCTGAACTCCACGCTGTTGTCCGACAATACATGCGGGTAGCCATTGGCATGAATGTTTGTCTGAGGTACAACAAAATCCTGTGCTTCAGAAGCAGCACAACAACAAAACACACTCAACAGTAATAAAATCTTTCGCATAATACTTCTACCAATTTATATGCAAAGATAATCTATTATAATGAAACTGACGAATAAATGCGCCACACTTTCCGAGAGTGTGGCGCATTTGTTAATCAAGTGGATATATTCAGGAATTCATGTCATTTCACAAACTTCTTTCCACTCTGAATGACAATACCCTTGTAGTTGGGGCTCACCCGTTGGCCTGCTGTGTTGAAGACTGGTGCGCTCGGGTCAAAGGTCGAAATGGTAGTATTTTGGATTCCCACTGTAGCTCCAATAGCGGTAGGATATAGTTGGTAGCTGTCCTTGTAAATAACGAGGATACCAGTGACGGTGTAACTGGTGGGTTCGCTGAGCAAGGCTGCTTCCATGATCTTGAATTTGTCGAAGAGCTGAATAGACTCGCCGTCTTTTGTGGCGTATGTCTTTCCCTCATTTTCTGTAATGTCTACCAATGATAGTCTGACAAGGTCGCAGAGATAGGTTTCCGAATTGAGTTGTGAGATGCTTACATCGACAGGAGCAGGTGTACCACCTTCAGTGAAGGAGATCTTGTCGGCATTGGTGTTGTCGGTCTTAGCCAATTCGGGAAGGTTGTTGTAAGGACTGTACTTTCCAATGATGGAACCATTGAGCACCTGACCGGTGGTGAACTCAAGCCCTGTATTGTAGAACTCGATGGCACCGCTGGCGTCACGCACGAACACATCCTTTTCAGTAGCATAGAGCACCTCGACATTATTGAGCTTCAGCTCTGCTTCGGCATTCTTGTCCAGTGCCTTGAACTCGGCGATGTTGTTGCATACCGTCATGCTGGGACCAGGAGTGCCTCCACCTGCGAGCGATTGGGTCAGATAAATCTCAGGTTTGCCTTTGAAAGGAATGAGGATACCTTCAACAGTATAGGTGTCGTTCTCGTTGTAGTCACCCATTTCCACGTTGAACTTCTTGGCGTAGATCATCACGGAGTCATTGCCAATGTAGGCATAGATGTTGGTATAGGTGCCTTCCTCTTTGGACACGATCTTCACACCTTCAATCTTGACGAGGTCACAGTAATAGGTGTCACCCTGAGCCTGTGCGATGGTGATGGTGCGTGCAGTGGCAGTACCGGCTGTTGCTGTATAGCCGTTTGCATTGGTGGCATCGGTCTTAGTAAACTCAGGAAGGTCATTGTAGAGATCATACTTGCCTTCTATCTGTCCGTTGAGTATCTGTCCTGCCTCGAAGGTCAGACCGAGATTGTAGAAGTCAATGGCACCGCTTGCATCCCGCACATATACATCTTTGCCAGCCACACCAAGCACTTGTGCGTTGTTGAGCTTCAGGATTGCTTCACTGCCTTTTTCCATTGCCTTGAAGTCAGCAATGCTGTTGCATTCCTTCTTTCCGGGATCAGGAGGAATCACGCCGCCGCCATCCTTTTTGAAGATGCGCAAAGCTGTGCCTGTGGTCTTGTCAGGAGCATAGCAGCTGAAAATGGGATTGCCATTGTTGGGATTGAAACGCATCAGGGTGCGGGCTTTCTCATCGTATTGGTTGAACAGTACGGTGGCAACACCACTACCATCGATGGTGATGGAGGCCATAGCTCTCTCGTCGGGATTGTCTTCTGTCTTCAGATGATTGGCAGAGGTGCTGGCTGCATAAAGATATGCGTTGCCCACATTGAAGTACCATTGTCCTGCTGAACCTTCAAGCGTAATGGTCTGCACAAGATTGGACGGAGTAATGCTGTAGTTGCTTGCAACTACATCTGTTGCAGCGCGGTTGTTGCTGTTCTGTGTGGTACTGAGGGCGTAGGTCATTTCCTCGTTGACAATGATGATCTGGTCGCCAGCTGAAAGTGTAGAGGCATCTGACACCAATTGGTAGGCGTCTGTGCCTGCCTGTCCTTTCTCCTTGATGACGAGTAGATAGCTGGCTGAACCTGCCTTGAATTTGTCGGTCTCCTCAGCTGAAGCCTTGATGGTGGTCTGGCCTGCTGCCAAAGGAGTGACGTTGCCTTGTCCATCGATGGTAGCCACATTGACGTTAGAAGAGGAATAAGTAACAGCAAGGTTGTTGGGGTTGCTGAGCACAGGCAGAGTATAGGACTCACCCAAAGTGATGGTGTAGTTGCTTACGTCAAAGCTCAGACCGGCTTCTTCCTTAGCAACTGGCACATCAGATGAAATGGAGAAATGTTTCACCTCATAGGTGCCAGCAGTGGAAGCATGGCCAATGTAGTGGAAACCTACTTGGACTTTCTTGCCAGAATAGGCAGAAAGGTCGACTACGCGGTCCACCCATCCTCCCCAGGTGCTGCTGGGCTTGTCATAAGGGATGTTGAGGCTTTTCCACTGGCCGCCTGCCTCACGCACACAGACCTCTAGTTCCTCCTCAATCGTACCAAAATACTTGTTCACCTGGTCGGTAATAGCAAGGGTGGGAGTACTGATGCCAGCAAGGTCGATAATGGGAGAGACGAGCCAACTTTCGCCTTCGTGATTGGCTTTTTTCTCCTCTCCGGCCACTTGTACATAGGTGGTGGCAGTCATGCCGTAAGAGCCTTGAGTCCAAATGGAAGCGCCCAGGTCATTGACCACGTCCTCGATGACAAACTGATCCTGCGAGGCGATGAAGTCCACTTCGTAGGGAGCCTGCACGGTAGCATAATCGGCATACGCTTTCGTGCCCACACTCAGCATCATGCCAAGCATGGTGAAAAAGAAAAAGTGTAGTTTTTTTACCATAATAATATAAGTTAGTGAATTAAATGTGTTTATACTGATTGCATATCTATAGAGATGACTATATAGTATTTGTCACATAACCGCTGCTTTTCATATTTTTCTTTTGGATAGTATTTCAGATAGAATCGATTACAAAATTACTATTTTTTTGTAAAACGACCTCTATTATCGGATGTTTTTTTTGATTGTTTTGGCAAAAAAACGATTATATCATGAAGCCATTTTTCCTGGTGACATTCATATTTGTTTCAAAAAAAACATAAAATAAGGTTGGGGTTTGCTTTTTTTGACTAATTTTGCATGTCAATTAAGCATTAGAATCCTACTAAAAAAAACGATCAAATGAACTACTGGAACAGATTGTTGCTGGCTTCAGCGATGTTTTTCATGTTAAACTCTACGTTTGCTCAAACCAAAATAGAGGCCGAACAAGCGCAACTTAGCAACTGCAACGTGATTGCTTCTGCTGTATATTCAGGTGGAAAAGCTGTAAGCATGACTGAAAGTAACTCCTTCATCAAATGCTCCATCAATGTAGAGAAAAAAGGGAAATACATTGTCTTCGTGGCAGGAGACGGAATCGGTGGTGAGAAGGTGGTCAATTGCAAGGTGAATGAAACGAGCACAGCATTCCGTCTTAACGATTATAAAGAGGTGGAGGTGGGCGTGTTCTTTTTGAAGCAGGGCGCTAATACACTGACCATAACACCCAATTGGACTTGGTACAATGTCGATTATGTGCGCATCATGAGCAACGAGGAATATGCAGATTTCGACATCTCTCTTGCACCAGTCGATATGGAGGCCACAGATGAGGCACGACTGATGTACAAATTCCTACATGATAATTTTGGAAAAAAGAGCATATCGGGAATCATGACCGGAGACATGTCTTCGGCCAACGGGAATATCACACAGCATGCAGATGTGAAGGCAGTTGCGCAGGTTGCAGGTAAATATCCTGCTCTCATCGGTTTTGATTTCATGAACGCAACAGGAAGGAGCGCAGGCGACCAATGGATGAAAGATTACACACGAAGCAGTATCGATCTGGCCAAAGACACGTACCGACGTGGTGGATTCCCGGCATTCACATGGCATTGGCGCGATCCTTCAAGGGCCACCAATGAGTTCTATACAGATCAGACAAACATGCGAATCACGAAAGCCATGAACAGTGATGGAAGTTGGAATACATCCTCAACACTCTATAAAAACATTATCAGAGACATCGATGCCGTGGCTGACTTTTTCCTTGAGCTGCAAGCTGCAGGCATGGCATGTATCTTCCGGCCACTACATGAAGCAAGCGGAGGATGGTTTTGGTGGGGACGAGAGGGAGCTGTTCCGTTCCGCCAACTTTACAGGTTGGTTTTTGATGAGATGGTCAATAAAAAAGGTGTGCACAATGTCATCTGGGTATGGAATGCTGACCCAAGCGATGTCGAATGGGATCCTGGTTTTGAATACTATGATGTGGTTTCCGCCGATATCTACAATCCAGATTTCGACTATTCGAGCAATTCACCTACATTTTATAATCTACAGAAATTGACTCAGGGAAAGAAAATCATCGCCCTATCTGAAAACGGTCCTATACCCGACATAGAAAAGGAGGTGGATGAAGAAGCTATTTGGTCGTGGTGGATGCCATGGTACCAAACATGGAACGGAGGCTTCGTGAATAAAACCAGCACACAGGAGTGGCGTAAGTGCATGAATGATCCAAGGGTCATTACCCTGGAGGATCTTACTGGCGGATGGGAGGCATACGCAGCCAGCCATATTCGTAACGTCCGCTCTTCAGAGTCCAAAGATCAACTTAGCTATGATTTGCAAGGTCGTATAATACCCACTGGAGGTATCAAGGGCATTTTTATCAGAAATGGAAGAAAAATGTTGGCGAAGTAAATCAAGCCTCTCCTTTTTTCATTCCTTCAAAGATGGTTATTCAAAATAATAATCATACCTTTGCACATTCATTTCAGAAACTCAAAAGGTGAATTATGGAAATACAGGAAATACCAGTCTTGCTGCTCACTGGATATCTTGGCAGCGGAAAGACCACATTAGTGAACAGAATCCTTACCAACAAACGCGGAATCAAATTTGCTGTAATCGTTAACGATATCGGTGAGGTGAATATAGATGCTGACCTGATAGAGAAAGGCGGAATTGTAGGGAAAAAAGACGAGAGCCTGGTAGCTCTCCAGAATGGCTGCATTTGCTGCACCCTGAAAATGGACTTGATAGAACAGCTGCGTGACATTAACCGCATGCATAAATTTGACTATATCGTCATTGAGGCAAGCGGTATCTGCGAACCCGCACCCATTGCCCAGACCATTTGCTTGATACCCTCCATGGGATTGGAATATGTGAAGGACGGTGTTTGCAGGCTTGACTGCATCACAACTGTAGTAGATGCACTGAGAATGAAAAGTGATTTCGGAGGAGGACTAGACTTGTTGAAACAAGACATCGATGAAGAAGACATTGAGAATCTGGTCATTCAACAAATAGAGTTTTGCAACATCGTTTTGCTCAACAAAGCTTCTGAGGTGACACGGGATGAACTGGAACGCATCCGGCAAATTGTGCATTCCTTGCAACCTAAGGCTGAAATCATTGAATGTGACTATGGGGATGTGGATCTCTCCAAAATTCTCAATACGCATCTTTTTGACTTCAATGATGTGGCATCATCAGCCACATGGGTTCAGGAACTTGAGAAGCATCATGATGAACATGACGAGGACACCGATGACGAAGAAGACCATCATCATGAGCACGAGCATCATCATGAGCATGAACATGAGCACGAGCATGGTCACCATCATCACCATCACCATCATGATGAAGGAGAGGCGGAGGAATATGGAATAGGTACGTATGTCTATTATCGTCGCCAGCCCATGGATCTTGGCTTGTTTGATGAATTTGTTGCCAGAAAATGGCCGAAGGGAATCATACGGGCAAAAGGCCTTTGTTATTTCCATGACGAACGAGACATTTGCTATCTGTTTGAACAGGCAGGTAAACAAGTCAGCATAAAAAATGCCGGCAGATGGTATGCCACCATGCCAAAGGATGAACTGGCTGATCTCATGAACCGGGAACCAGGACTCAGGCAGGACTGGCATGAGAAATATGGCGACAGAATGCAGAAAATCGTTTTTATCGGGCAACATCTCGACAAAGAGTATATCGCACATGAACTCGACAAGTGCTTGATAGAATAATCTTTTCGAAATAACGTTAAAGAATCGCATGAACAGGAGGCTCCTTCCGATTATCCTCTTGTTGGTCACTGCCTCTCCCCTATCGTTGAGGGCTCAGGTGGTCATCAATGAGCTCATGCAGTCAAATATTGACTGTGTGATGGATGACCAGAATGAGTTTCCTGACTCATGGGTAGAGCTATACAACAATAGCAATACTGTCGTCAACCTCTCTGATTACAGCCTGGGCATCACGGAGGATCAGGGAGAGGCATGGAAATTGCCATCCCGTCAATTGCCACCACATCTGTATGTGGTTGTCTTTTGTGACAAAGTGGCCTCTGGGCTGCATACTCCATTCAAACTAGAGTCTGGTAAGGGGGGGAGTGTTTTCCTCTTCAAGAACAAAGCCATGGTCGACAAGGTGACGGATTTGAAGAAGCAACCCGCACCCAATATTGCTTTTGGAAGGGAAAAGGATGGAAACTCCTCATGGGGCTATCAGGCGATACCGACACCAGGGGCTTCAAACTGCGGGAAACTGTGCACCGATATCTTGGGTGAACCGGTCTTCACCGAAAAAGGTAAAGTGATCACCGACAACCTTGCCTTTCAATTGGGTATCTCCTTGCCAAAAGGATGCCCCACAGGAACGGTCATCAGATATACCACCAATGGCGAGGAACCCACAGCTCAAAGTACCATCTATACAACTCCCATCAAAATCAGCGATACACGGATCATCAGGGCAAAATTGTTCTGTGATGGTTATCTCTCGCCCATATCGACTTCACATTCGTTCATTTTCTTTCCAAGAAAACTCACTTTGCCGGTAGTATCCATCGTCACAAATGACAAATATCTCTATGACAGGAAACTGGGCATTTATGTAGATGGAAATTACAGTAGCGAGAAAAAAAATTACAAATACGACTGGCGGCGGCCCATCAACTTTGAGTATTTTGAGAAGGTGGATCAAGAGAGCCGTATCAATCAACTTTGTGAGACAAGAATACAGGGCGGAGCCTCAAGAGATGCTCAGTTGAAGTCACTCGTAGTTTATGCCAACAAGCGTTTTGGAGAGAAAAGACTGAAATACGAGTTTTTCCCAGATCAACGGCCTGGGGTGAATGATTTCAAATCCATCATCCTGCGCAATGCTGGCAATGATTTCGACTATCTGTATATGCGTGATGCCATCATTCAAAGGGTAATGGGACAAAACACCGACCTCGACTGGCAAGCTTGGAGGCCCGTAATTGTCTACTTCAACGGCATCTATAAAGGCATCCTCAATATCAGGGAACGAAGCAATGAGGACAACATCTACACCAATTACGACGGACTCGAGGATATCGACATGCTGGAAAATTGGAGTGATTTGAAACAAGGGGACAAAACAAATTGGAGACAGTTCAGGGATTTTTATTCTAAAAAGGGCCACACGCTGGAGGAGTACTCAAAATGGATTGACTGGAAGGAGTTCATCAACCTCATGGTCATGAATCTCTACTTCAACAACCAAGACTTTCCGGGAAACAACATTGTGATGTGGAGATCACGTACTGAAAACGGCGTTTGGAGATTCGTGGCCAAAGACACGGATTTCGGAATCGGACTATATGGATCATCTGCCAACTACAACTCAATTGAGTGGCTCTATGATCCTAATTATGATGCAGACCGCAGCTGGGCAAACAAACCGGAACACACCATTTTGTTCAGAAATATGATGGAGGATGCGGATTTCAAACGTGAGTTCCTCGACCATGCCACTGTTTACATGGGCGATTTCCTCAACATTGCTGGTACACGTGAGATTTGGGACCCCATGTATGAAATGATCAAGACGGAATACCCTTTCCACAGAAAACTCATCAACCAATGGTGGCCCAATTATACCACAGAACTCAACAACGCACGAAATTGGATGGCATCACGCACGGACAATTTCTACAACCATCTGGCAAAATTCTACGAATTGGGGAAAACCATACCTGTGGAAATCAACCAGGAAGTTGACGAATTGGATTTGCAGGCTGCCGACATCTTTATCAATGGCATCAAGTTGACCAAGGGCACCTTCAACGGGAAAATGTACGCCAACCGCTCATACACGGTAAGCAGCTCAAGTGATGATGAACGTAAGGTCGTCGGGTGGACCATTTCCCAAGTGGAATCCTCTACGAAAACAACAAAAACTGTAAAAGGCTCGTCGTTCACCTTCACCGTTCCCAATGTGCCGAAAATGTGGATCAACGCCATCTATGATGATGATGACGGTATTGACACTCAAACAGAAATGGCCTGGACATGGAGACTAAACGAAGGTGTCCTGACTCTGAATGGTGTTGAAAAAGGGACGAAGGTAAAAGTTTTTGATCTGAAAGGCATTCCCGTTATGTCCATGATTGCTTCTGGAACAGATATTCACTTGCCTCTTCCTGAGCACCAAGTCTTTGTTGTCAAGGTGGGTGAGAAAACCATCAAGTTGGGAAACTGACATCTTTCGTGGCACAGACCATATCTATTTTTTTACTTTGAAACGGGTCAAATCCATTTCTGCCAGCAATTGTGAAATGGATATTTCAGGATGGGCGACCATATATCGGTCTATCATGTTGATATTTTCCGTATCGAAAAAGCGGTTGCCCATCACCTTGTTGGCCACCCATTGGATTCTTGCCAAGTGAATGTCGCGCTCACGCTGTGAAGCCTCCCTGAAATTGGGTAGCTGATAGAGGCTCAGCAAATAAAAACATAGGAAGTCAGGGACAATGTAGCTCCTTTGCATTGTCTTGCGCTGTTCTTCTGTATAAAATTTTTTATATAAGGGATAATTCTCACCCAAATATTTATCAAG
>CAMZHP010000086.1 GCA_947306845.1 uncultured Prevotellaceae bacterium | reverse complement strand
AGGTCGATGCGCGAGAGCAGGTCGCTCACACGCTTCGCCATGGTGTCGTCCTCATCGGTGTTGTAATGGAAAATCTCCGTAGTGGTCCAAAGTACGCCCAGCACCAGAAGAATGCCCATGAACGGGGGCAGGTGAGTCAGGGTCTTGAAGATGGGCACAAACACCAGTCCGCCGACACCCAGCCAGAAAATGATGTTGCGCTGCGATTTGGTGAAACTGCTCACCTCGGCGGCAGGCAGGTTCTGCGACTTGTCGAACTTCCCCTTGAGTGAATATTGCAGGATGAATGCAGGCACGAGCATGGAAACGAGCGAAGGGATGAAAATCTCGCTGAGCACTCCCTGAGTGGTGATGACGCCCTTGATCCACAGCATGATGGTCGTCACGTCGCCGATGGGTGAGAAAGCGCCACCAGAGTTGGCTGCGATAATCACCATGGCGGCGTAGATCAGCCTTTCCTTTCGCTCCTGCACCAGTTTGCGGAGTACCATGATCATCACGATTGATGTGGTGAGATTGTCGAGGATGGCTGAGAGGAAGAAGGTCATGAAAGCCATGCGCCACATCAGTTTCCGCTTCGAGCGTGTCTTGATGGCATCGCGCACGAAATTGAAGCCGCCATTGGAATCCACAATCTCTACGATGGTCATGGCACCCATCAGGAAGAAGAGCGTCCCGCCGGCATCGCCCAGATGATGTTCTATCACCTCTGCAACCTTGTGCACCACATCTGCTGCGGGCACGTCAGGGTAATAGGCTCCCGGGGCCAACATCAGCAGTGTCCAGCATCCCACACACATTAGCAAGGCAATGGCTGCCTTGTTGACCTTTGTTATACTCTCTAAGGCTATGCATAGATAGCCCACAATAAAGACGATTACTATCGCCGTAGTCAAAGTACTCATATCACAGTATTATTCTAGGTTGATGTCTTTTTTGTATTGGTAACAGTTTGGAAGCTCAGAAGGGTAGGAGGTTGTCGCCTTCCACGTCGCAGGGGATGAAGCCCATCTCCTCAGACTTCTCGGCCGACATCACAGAATAGATGGCACGCCCTTCGGCGCACACCTCACTGTGCGCGTTTTCCACCACCACATCGATGAAGGCCATGTTGCGCCGCTGCTCCGACAGATGAGCCTTGACGGTCACCTGCACCTCATTGCTGGTGATGGGCTTGCGAAAGGTGACTTCCAGCTTTGAGGTCACGCCGGCTGCCTGCAACTTGCGGGTCACCACCCATCCGGCTGTCTCATCAATCAACGTACTGATGATACCGCCGTGGAGCACACCCACCCATCCCTCAAAATGATCCTGTGGGCGCCAGAAGCAAAGGATGTTGTCGCCTTCCTCAAAAAACTCCATGTGCAGTCCGATAGGGTTGTCGGGCGCACAGCCAAAGCATTTGTAGCCTTCCTTATGCAACCAGGGATTTCTGATTTTTCTCATAGGTGTATATATTGTAAAGAGTATTTGTCACACGAGCCGGACAAGCCGGATGGGTCAGAATGAGAACTCGAAGCCGACACGCACGCCATGGAGCACGGCTCCTTTGTTGCCTGTGTAGCTCAGTCGGCGCACATAGTCCACTTCAAAGAACTTGAGGATGTTGTGGATGCCGACGTGAAATTCCCAATAAGGCTCAATGCCGTTCATCAGATGCGTGTCTTCCGGAAGGGTGAAGAGGAAATCTGAGTTGGCGTTAGCAGCCAGACGTGGGTTGTTCTTGTCTGTCAGCTTTCCGATCATGCCTTTGATGCCTATCACCTCCCTCCATTTCAGTTTCTGCAGGAAAGGTATGCGGTTGAACAGCTTGCCGTTGATGTCCCAGTTGAGGTCGAGAGTGGCATAGCGGTCGTTGAGGAACTCCATGTTGCCCATCAGTGCGAAGGTGCCTTCCTCGATGATGTACGAGAGGTTGGACGGCGGCATGATGAGCAGGGGGAACGGCACCCTGTTCCATTGTGCGCCAGCTTTCATCCTCCAGTCTAGACGGCCCCAGCTCTTCAGCCAGAAACGCTTGTAAAGGCCCAGTTCAGTGAAGTTGTATCGGTATTGCCCGCCCAGGAAACCATCGAATCCCATGGTGTGGGTGACGGAGAACTCTGGCGCGTCAAAATTGATGGGAAGCCGGTGATTCTTGGTGTTGACATACGTGCGGCCTGGGCAGTAGATGATGCTCGCGGTCAGCTCGCTGGTGCGCAACTTGTTCACCGGGGCGCCATCCGACACACGGTTGAAGGCGAGCTCACCCGTGGGTTCATTGCTCTCCCTCTTGGCACTGAAAATGGTGCGCAGACCGCCTTCTGTTTCCCAATCAAACTTCAGTTCCTGCCGGCGGTAGAAATACATCTGGTCCACCTTCTTCCACCTGAAGGCGGTGAACACATTATCCTTGTCGGTATATAGGAACTTGTCCGATGGCGACATCACGTCATAGGCACTGAGGAACGACAGGGTGCGGATGGGAAACTCTGCCGGGAGATAGTTCTTCTTGTTGAAGGAGTAGGTGAATAAAGTGCTGTAATAATGCCGCTTGGTGTTCTTGCCATAGGCATAGTAGCCTTTCCAGAAGAGGTGTGGATGGAGCGCTGCTGTCGTCTGTCCGCTCGCACGGAAGCGCAGGCCATCGACGAAGTTGTTCGACACGATGGTGTTGATGGGGCCGATGTCGAATTTGCTCTTCTTGCCTGGGCCACCACCGATTTCCACGTGGTTTTCGATAAGAGCCTTGGCGCCGAAAAGGATATATTTGAAACCTTTGATTTTTGTCATGTTGTTGATGAAGTCATCCATCGACGACTCGCTCTTGGTCAGCTCCACCTGGCGTGAGTCGCCCCAGAACTTATCATCACGCATCCTCGCTGAGGGATCCACCATCGTTTTCGCGCCCCCCTTGAACATCTTTTTGGGTATCTCATCAAACGAATAGTCGTGCAGGTAGGTGGAGCGTATCACCACCGCCTTGCTCAGAAACTGTGTCAGGGCCATCTCTACAATCATGTTGTCGATGGTGAGCACCCACTCGCCGTTGTCGAGCTGGTTGTATTCCTGCTCGATGCGCATGTTTTCCACGAAGTTGACATCGCTCTTTCTCGGTATGGTCAGGCTGCACTTTTTCACATGGAGAGAGGAGTCGGCGAGAATGAACAGCTCACCCCTGAACCCGAAGTCTTGCTGGTTGTTGGGGGTGAACTGAAGGTGATAGCATAGGTCGCGCCCTACATAGACCGTGTCTTCGATGTAGAAGCGGTAGAAGGCTACGGCATCCTTTCCAATAGGACTGGTGAACGGGTATTGGAGCAGACGTATCTGGTCATCGTAGATATCGACATCGGTGAACGCATCCTTCAGCATGGTGTTGAGGATGTTGCCCGTCTCTATGAGTTGGTTGACACCCTTGCTCCGCTGTCCTGTTACTATGTCTTTTGATGACTTGGGAGTCTTGCGATAGATATGCTTTGAGACGGTCTCGTCCACCGACAGAGGCAGGATGAGCTTGTTGTTGAGCGGGCACATCTCCACCTGGTCCACCATCCACTGCTGGTTTTTCTTCTGAACCGCCTCCAGATCTGTAGGAGTCACATCGTTCACAGCCAGAGTGATTTTCTGATATTTGTCAAAACTGAAGAAATCGTGGTTCTCCAGGTCGGTGCGCTTTTTGGCCTCCACAACCCTCTTCATCAGTTCCACGGCAGGGTTGTTTTTCCTGCTGTACTTGCTCTTGCGCTTCGATTTCACCACCACCTCATCGAGCTTCTTGGTGTCGGGGCGCAACCTCACCACCAGTTCGTCGGGAGTCGATGCGTTGATGCCGATGGTCTCGTTCTTGTAGCCTACAGCCTTCACCGTGAGTGTCCATCCCTGATGCCGGGGGATGCTGAACCGCCCGTCTTCATCGCCTGCCACCGACACATGATGACCCTTATAGATCAGGCTTGCCCTGGGTATGGTGTCGCCCGTCTCACGGTCAATGACTACGCCTGTGAGCTGGGCTCTGACAGTCGTTGCCAGGAAGAGGAGAAAAAAGGTAAGCCATAATTGAGTATTCTTGGTCATGGATGTGGGGTTTTGTCAAAATGTGGTGCGGATGGTGAATCTTACTCCTTGCTTGTTGGCTGTAGGCAAATCAAGATAAGTGAAGCGTCTTACATATTCAACGTGCAAAAGCTTGAAAATATTGTGTATGCCGAAAGAAGCTTCCCAATAAGGTTTTTTCCAGCCCATTACATAACAGCCTTCGGGGAAATCCATGAGAACTTCACTTCCTTGATTATCAGGTAGATATGGGTTGTTTTTGTCTGTCAGCCGTCCCCATAGGCACCTGATGCCAATCCACTCCCTCCATTTCAGTTTGCGGAACAGAGGTATGCGGTTGAAGATCTTGCCGTTGAGGTCCCAGTCAATCATCACCGACATGTAGCGGTCATTGAGAAACTCCATGTTGTTGATGAGGTTGAATGTCTGGTCTTCCAAAATGTAGCCGAGGTTGGCCACCGGCATGATGAGCAGCGGATAGGGCACACGGTTCCATTGTGCGCCAGCCTTGATGCGGGTGTCGATTTTGCCCCAGTTCATCGGCATCCACAGCCGTTTGTAAAACTCACCCTCGGTGAAGTTGTAGCGGTATTGCCCGCCGAGCACACCTTTGAAGCCCATTGTATGCTGCAGGCGGAACACTGGAGCGTCGAGATTGACGGGCCATCGGTGCTGTTTGGTATTGATGAAGGTCTCACCGGGTGCGTAGCGCAAGCCTACCGTTGCCTCCGTGTAGCGTATGGAGGAGAGCAGATCACGGTCGGAGAGCCGTTCAAATGCGATGTTGCCTATGGGGACCACCTTTTCTGTCTTGGCCTCGGCAAACATCTTGAATCCCCACTCCTGCTCGTAGTCAAAGGCCAGCGACTGACGGTTGTAGAGGAACATCTTGTCGATCTTGCTCACCTTGAACGAGGTGAACATGTTGTCTTTGTCGGTCTGGATGAACTTGTCGGAGGGCAGGGCCACATCGCGCATTGTCTGGAAGGTGATGGCCTGTTTCGGGAACTCGCGGGGCAGGTATCCGGGTTTGTTGAATGTATAGATGACCTCGGCGTCATAGTAGTTCTGCTTCGACACCATACCTCTTGCCACATAGCCTTTCAGGAACAGATGGGGATGGAGGTTGGCGGTGGATTGGCCGCTCACACGCAGGCGCCACTTGTCATAGAAGTTCTGCGAGATCATGGTGTTCACAGGTCCGATGTCCACCTTGCTGGGATGGTCCTTGTCGCCAGTTTCCACGAAGTTCTCGATGAGTGCCTTCAGGCCAAAGACCACATATTTGAAGCCCTTCAGATCCTCGATGTGCTTGATGAAGGCATCGATGGAGTTCTCGCTCTTAGTAAGCTCCACTTGCCTGTATTCATTCCAGAACGCGTCGTCGCGCATTTCCGCATAGGCGTCTTTCATCACTGCTTTCTTGCCTCTGAGCAGCGGCTTGGGTATCTCGTCGAAGGCGAAGTCGGTACGGCGTGTGGTGCGGATGACGATGAATTTGGACAGGAACTTTGCCACCTTGAGTTCCACGAACATGTCGTCGATGGTGAGCACCCATTCTCCGTTTTCCAACTTGTCGAATTCCTGGATGCACTTCATGTTCTCCACCCAGTTGACATCGCTGGTCTTGGGGATGGTGAGCTCGCAGCGCCTCACCTGATAGGTAGAGTCGTCTTTGATGTAGATCTGACCCCTGAATCCGAAGTCTTGCTGGTTGTTGGGAGTGAAGTCGAGCATGATGCAGCGGTCATTTCCCACATAAAGCGTGTCGGTGATGTAGAAGCGGTAGAACATGATGGCATCCTTGCCGATCGGACTGGTGAAGGGATACTGGAAGAGTCTCACCTGATCGTCGTAGATGTCGATGTCGGTAAACACATCGCGCATCACTGTGTTGAGAATGTCACCGGTCTGGAAGATGTCGTTCACGCCGGTCGAGGTCTCACCCTTGATGATTTCCTTCTCGGTGCGCGGGTTCTTGCGGAATAGCTTCTGCTTGACGGTTTCTTCCACAGATACGGGGAGGATGAGCCGCTCGTTGTATTGGCACAACTCCACCTGATCAAGCAGCCAAGGGTGCTTCTTGAACACCTTCGACTCCAGATTTTCAGGCGTGAGGTCGTTCAGACCCAAGGTGATTTTCTGATAGTTGTTGTATTGATAGTAGTCGTGCGTCTTCAGGTCGGTGTGCTTCTTGGCAGCAATGACCTTGCGCATCAGTTCCACAGCGGGGTTGTCCTTGCGGCTGTATTTCGACGAACGCTTCTTGCGGATGGTCACCTCGTCCAGTTTCTTCGTATCTGACTTCAGCCTGATCACAAGGTGGTCGGGTGTGGAGGAGGTGATGTTGACAACTTGCGGCACATAGCCCACCGAACTGATGGTCAGGCGCCATCCGTTGTGGCGCTCGATGCTGAACCGCCCCTCTCCGTCGCTGGAAACAGCGGTCTTGTTTCCACGGTAGATGGCACTGGCATAGGGTATGGGACCTCCGTCTTCGGCATCAATGATCTCTCCGGTGATCTGGGCTTTGAGCATCGACAGGTGTACTATCAGCACCAGACCTACCATCATTATGCGTTTCAAGGATATCTCATTTACAATCTTCATACCTTATATCTTAGGGGGTGCAAAGGTACATAAAACTTGTGAAAATCAACAGAAAACGCAAAATCATTTTTGAGTTTTTGCAATTTTTTATTCCATTAAGGCTCTTTTATAAATAAAATGGTTACTTTTGCAATTCAATATGAGACGTCCGCCGCTTCTTCCCGTTATCATCGGGACTGGTTTTGGGGCTGGTTTTTGGCCATGGGGGCCAGGAACGGCTGGTGCTGTGGTTGCCACGGCCTTATGGCTTGCCATGGGTGCGGTGATGGGACCGACAGCGCTCATCATGGTCACTGCGGCGCTCATCGTGGTGTTCACCATTCTTGGTACATGGGCCACTGCTAAGCTGGAGCCGTATTGGGGCGAGGATCCCTCCCGTGTTGTGGTAGATGAGATGGTGGGGGTATGGATTCCTCTTCTGCTGGCATCTGATTGGAAGACGGCGCTGGCGGCCCTCGTCCTCTTCCGCTTCTTCGACATCGTCAAGCCTTTGGGCATCCGCAGGCTCGACGAGAAGCCTGGAGCGTTTTGGGTGATGGGCGATGACATCGCAGCGGGCATCTGCTCCGCCGTTGTGCTCGGCGTAGTACTCGGAGTAACTCATTATCTCAGCTGACCGACTATGGGAAAGGTGAAACATGAACTATGGGTGTTCTCCAAGGCACAGATTACAGCTCAGCTGGCCACGCTGACCGATTTCGGGGTGTCCATCCTGCTCTACGAGGTCTTTGGCATGTGGTATGTGGCGGCCTCTTTTATAGGAGCTGTGTCGGGTGGCATCGTCAATTGCATGCTCAACTACCGCTATGTGTTTGGTTCCGACGGACAGAAAAAGCGCTATGTGGCCGTCAAGTATTTGCTGGTTTGGATAGGCAGTATTGTGCTCAACACCCTAGGCACATACATCCTCACCGAACTGTCGGGGCACTATTTCATCATCGCCAAGGCCATAGTGAGCGTGGCGGTGGCTCTTCTGTGGAATTACCAGATGCAGCGGTTCTTTGTTTACCGCAACAAACATATTACTAAATAGACAACAAATAGTATCCTGCATTGACAAAAATGGACTATCGCACACCTATACAGCAATTCATCTACGTTGTCATCAACCCGCTCATCAAGGGGATGATACGGATAGGCATCACGCCCAACATCATCACGACCATCGGACTGCTGGGCAATATCGCTGCCACGGCGCTCTTCCTCTATGCGGCACAATGCATGGAGAGTGGCCAGGCGCATCAGGCCTTTACACTGATCGGATGGGGTGGGGCGGTCATCCTCTTTGCCGGACTCTTCGACATGATGGATGGCAGGCTCGCGAGGATGGGCAACATGTCCTCCTCCTTCGGTGCACTGTGGGACTCCGCGCTCGACCGTTACAGCGAGCTTGTCACACTCTTCGGCATTTGCATCGTGCTCATCAAGGCTGGATGGTTCTGGATGGGCGTTGTCACCTTCCTGGCTATGGTAGGGTCGGTGATGGTGAGCTATGTCCGGGCAAGGGCCGAAGGGCTGGGCATTGAGTGCAAGGTGGGTCTCATGCAGCGGCCCGAGCGGGTCGTGGTCACTGCCGTGGTGGCCATCATCACGGGGGGCACAGGCAACCTGTGGTGGTTGTCGGGCGGCATGGTGCTCATCGCTGTCCTCGCCAACCTCACCGCATTCTGGCGCATCGAGCATTGTCGCAAACAACTCAACAGACGTGATGCTGAACAGAAGTGATGCCCATACCAAGCTGTCACTGCGGCATGTAGCAGCCGTTCTCACGGCATGCGTGGCATTCCTGGCTTTCACGCAAGTCATGATGGGAGTCACAGCGATGCATCTGCTCATCGTCGTTCTCTTTGTAGCTCTCTATTTCGCCCATCCTCTCACACGCCGGGTGGCCATCGCCATGTTGCCCTTCATCGCTTTCGGCATCACCTATGATTGGATGCGACTGTACCCCAACTTCAAGGTCAACCCCATTGACATACAGCCCATTTATGAGGCGGAGAAGCACCTTTTCGGCATCCCTGCCGACGGGTCTGTCATCACGCCCAATGAGTATTTCTCTACCCACCATCACCCGGTAGCCGACGCCTTCTCGGGTATCTTTTACCTATGCTGGGTGCCGCTGCCCATCGCTTTCGGACTCTGGCTCTTGTTCCACGGAGAACGGCGCTGGTATGCCCACTTTTCCCTCGTTTTCCTTTTCGTCAACTGGCTGGGGTTCTGCGGCTACTATATCCATCCGGCAGCACCGCCATGGTATGCCATGAATTTTGGCTTTGAGCCCGATTTCTCCACACCCGGCAATGTGGCCGGACTGGCAAGGTTTGACGAACTAGTCGGCATACCGGTGTTCCACAGCATCTATGTGGGCAATGCCAATATCTTCGCTGCCGTGCCCTCGCTCCATGCTGCTTACATGCTCATTGCCACCATCTATGCCATCCTCAGCAAGCGACATCCCACCGTCATCGCTGTTTTCGCCATCATCACCATGGGCATCTGGTGGACAGCTGTCTATTCCTGCCATCACTATGTCATCGATGTGCTGCTGGGTATTGCTACGGCCATTGTGGGCGTCTTGCTCTTTGAGCAAGTGCTCATGCGCATTCCGCCTTTCCGTCGTTTCGTGGAGGGCTTCACCCAACTGATCTGATACAGAATCCATCTGACTCCGAATGAAAGTGCCTTGTCCTCTCTTTCCCATCAGGGATGTACCAGCCTTCCTCATCAGGAATGTCTTGGCTTTGCTCCTTGTTTCCATGATGTCACAATCCGTCATGGCACAGGATGAGGAGCGGACGGGGACTCTCTTGGAGGTGCGGACTGAGGCGCAGATCACTGCCTCATCAGGCGACAATGCTCCGCTGTGGCTCAATGCCAACAAATATGGACTCAGTTCTCTCGAAACCACCAACGGCTATGTCAGGGCAGGAGTGTTCAAACCGATGGACTATGACTCATTGCGCAAGGTGGCATTTGGCTTGGGAGCCGACGTGGCCATTGCCACACATTTCACCAGCCGTCTCATTATCCAGCAGGCTTATGGGGAGCTGCGGTGGCATCGTGGCCTGCTTACCGTTGGCAGCAAGGAACAGCCCGTTGAATTGCGCAACCAGCAACTCAGCTCAGGGCCACAGACACTGGGCACCAATGCACGGCCCTATCCATCTGTGCGCATAGCACTGCCAGAATATTGGGACATTCCTTTCACCAAGGGGTGGGTGGGCATCAAAGGACACATAGCCTACGGCATGCAGACCGATGACAGATGGCAGCGTGATTTCACTGATGAGCAATCCAAATTCACGGAGCATACTCTCGTACATACCAAGGCAGGATACCTGCGCATCGGCAAGCCCGAACACACCGTCACCGCAGAACTGGGCCTGGAGATGGCCTGTCAGTTTGGTGGCAAGTCCCATCAGTTCGACTACGGCCAACACACCATTCTGGATAACGACGCCAGCCCTCGGGGATTCCTCCATGCCTTCGTGCCTGCTGGGGGCGACAGCGGCGAGGGGGATTACAAGAATAAGGAAGGCAACCACCTGGGCAGTTATTTGCTGCGTGTCAACATCAACCGTCCGGTCTGGAGACTGTCTCTCTACGGCGACCATTTCTTTGAGGACAGCTCGCAGATGCTCTTCCTCGAATACGATGGCTACGGAAAGGGGGAGGAATGGAATGAATGGGTGGACAACAGGTGGTTTGTTTACGACCTGCGCGATATGATGCTGGGAGCCGAACTGCATCTCAAGAGCCAGAAATGGGTGTCTGATGTGGTGGCGGAATACATCTACTCGAAACATCAGAGCGGACCGGTCTATCATGACCGCACACCGTCGCTCTCTGATCACATCGGGGGAATGGACAATTACTACAACCATTATATCCACACGGGATGGCAGCACTGGGGAATGGTGAACGGCAACCCGCTCTATCGCTCTCCGCTCTACAACAGCGACCAAACCATCCGCACGCTCAACAACCGTTTTGTGGCATGGCATCTCGGTATAGCCGGTCAGCCTGCTGCGGGGCTCTCTTACCGCCTGATGGCCACTTGGCAGCAGGGACTGGGCACATACGACCAACCCACGACACGCCCTGAGTACAGCCGCTATTTTCTCATCGAGGCGGGCTATGCCTTCCCACAGCGATCCCCGCTCGCCGGATGGAGTGTCAAGGCTGCCATCGGCATTGACCACGGCCACTGGACTGGCAACAACACCGGCACCCAACTTACTATCGCCCATCGCATCGGTTTGCCGAGTAAATTTGATAAATAATTGAAGTTTCCCACCCTTTGA
>CAMZHP010000085.1 GCA_947306845.1 uncultured Prevotellaceae bacterium | reverse complement strand
TGGGCGTGATGGACATGCTGCGCTACCATCTCTTCACCATCGGCTGGAACTGGGCTGGCGACTATGGCACCAGCGCCGACAGCCGCGAGATGTTTGAGTATCTTCATGGCTACTCTCCTCTACACAACCTGCGACCGGGCACGGCCTACCCCGCCACCCTCGTCACCACTGCCGACCACGACGACCGCGTAGTGCCTGCCCACTCCTTCAAATTTGCCGCCACCCTGCAGGAATGTCACACGGGGGCCAATCCTGTGCTCATCCGCATCGACTCCAAGGCTGGTCATGGCAGCGGCAAACCCATGGCCAAGGTTTTGGAGGAACAAGCCGACATATACGGCTTCATCATGCACAACCTGGGGATGAAGTAGATTGAAAATTGAAAATTGAGGATTGAAAATTGAGGATTGAAAATTGAAGATTGAAATATGACAGTAAAAGATGTGTTTGAACTACGGAAGCAGGGGCGTATCGAGGAGGCATACGAGGCCATCCGCCCTATGTATGCTGTGCACAAGGGCAAATACACCACGCTTGCCATGTTTTGGACGGGCAGCGACATCCTGCGCAAACGGCTGACGGAGAAACGGCACACCGAAGCACGGAAAGTATTTGAGGCCCTGCTGCGCGTGCTACCCTCCATCGATGACAAGGACGGGAAAGCACATGCCTCCATCATGGGATCTGCCGTGCTGTTGGGTGAACAAGTGCCGGGATTTGACATTCTGTCATTCATCGGCAACTATGCCTCTCAACATCTCACCGAGGCTGACTGGCAGGGATTCACCCCAAGTCCTAAAGAGGGGGAACCTGAGGACAAACGGAGGTTTCCATTACCCTCCAATGCCCAACGATTGGTCACCCAGGCTTTTCACCAACTGCGCCGGCAGCCCACAGCCGACAATGCCCTCATCATCATGCCTATGCTGCAAGAAGCCATTCGGCGGCGGCCATACGATAATAATCACCAACGACATATGGCGGTGGTTTACAGCATCATGAACGAGCGTGAGAAAGCCGCCAACATCTACCGGCAACTGCTCACCCGATATCACGACAGTTGGCTCTATGCCGACCTCGCACAACTCACCGACGACCCAGGACACAAGGCAGCGCTCCTCTGCCAGGCCATCACTCACCAACGGCAGAAGCAGTTCCGCTCAGGCTACCACCAGCAACTGGCCCAACTGCTGGCTGATCGCGACCCGTCGCGTGCCGCATACGAACTGCAGCAGTGCATCGCCATCAGGAAATCACAGGGACACCCCATCACGAAAGCCATCAGCGAACTATCCGACAAGCTGTCTTCTGCACAGCCGACCAGCATGGCCGCACAGAGCGATTTCTACCGCAGGATGGCGGAAAAATATGGCATCGGCTAAAAAATGCCAAAAAAACGAAAAATGAACGCTGTCTGACAAACTATTTTTCGTATCTTCGCGTTTTGATAGAAAACAGAATGACATGACGACTAAAAAACTTGCCTTATCCGCCATATTGGTTTGCTTCGCCCTCACCGCAATGGCTCAGGACGATGAGTCACCCACCATCTCTCCCACCGCCACATACATCAGTTCGGACGGAAAAGAGGAACAGAGCACCGACTATTCGGGTTCGGCTCCTCTCGTGGGCCGCTTTCAGGCCAATCCCGAGAACGTTGGGGCATGGAATGAGTACTACGAATGGCGTTTCACACTGGAGGGCGATGCCCAAAATGAGCCCTACCTGATCCGATACGAGCAAGACACGGAATACACCTTCACACAGGCGGGTTCTCACAGAATCGTTTGTTACGCCATCTTCACACAAGGCAATGACTCCATCACCTACACCCAGGATTACTGGAACGACCTAGGACCACTCCGTGTCACCATCAGCGAGAGCAAACTGACCATGCCCAACGCCTTCTCACCCAATGGAGATGACAGGAATGATATCTACAAGCCCAAGGAATATCAGAGTCTGGTGGAGTTCAGAGCCATCATCTTCAGCCGCTGGGGACAGAAAATTTATGAGTGGACCGACCCCGCTGGCGGATGGGACGGCACTTTTAACGGACACGACGCGAAAGAGGGTGTCTATTATGTCGATGTGCAGGCCAAGGGAGCCGATGGACGCAAATACCACATCAAACGAGACGTCAACCTTCTGCGCGGTTACCGCGAGCACGAGTCCACTGCACCGTCAAACAACCCTTAACTTCACGGACAAAGCAACAACAAGCACCCATTCATCAAAACTATGCAGCGAGAGGACGAAAAAATCAACGTCTGGGGAGCCAGAGTTCACAACCTGAAGAACATTGACGTGGAAATCCCACGTGGCAGCCTGACGGTGATTACCGGACTTTCGGGGTCGGGCAAGTCGTCCCTTGCCTTCGACACCATCTACGCGGAGGGACAGCGACGGTACATCG
Source organism: uncultured Prevotellaceae bacterium (assembly GCA_947306845.1). The sequence continues at coordinate 8,544 of CAMZHP010000085.1, read as the reverse complement.
AGACGTTCTCTGCATACGCGCGCAACTTCCTCGGGGGAATGGAGCGCCCGGATGTGGACAAAATCACCGGACTGAGTCCCGTCATCAGCATCGAGCAGAAGACCACCAACAAGAACCCCCGCTCCACCGTGGGCACCACCACCGAAATCTATGATTTCCTCCGACTGCTCTACGCACGCGCTGGTACGGCATACAGCTACCACACTGGTGAGATGATGGTGAAATACACCGAGGAAAAGGTTCAGGAAATGATCCTCGACCGCTACGACGGCCATCCCATCTATATCCTCGCCCCTTTGGTGCGTCAGCGAAAGGGACACTACCGCGAACTGTTTGAGAGCATGCGCCGCAAGGGATACCTGTATATCCGAATAGACGGAGAAATAGCTGAAATCACACGCGGCATGAAGGTGGACCGCTACAAGAACCATAACATCGAGGTGGTCATCGACAAACTCAAGGTGCAGAGCAAGGATGACGAGCGGCTGCGCCGAAGTGTCGACATCGCCATGCGCCAGGGTGAGGGAGTGGTGATGATTCTCGACAAGGAAGACGGCAGTCTGCGCAGTTTCTCCAAACGCCTGATGTGCCCCACCACTGGCATCTCCTACGCCGACCCAGCTCCCAACCGCTTCTCGTTCAACTCACCTGAGGGGGCCTGTCCGCACTGCAAGGGACTGGGCTATATCAATGAGATTGACCTTGACAAGGTGATGCCCGACAAGCGGTTGTCTATCGCCGATGGGGCCATCACCCCTCTGGGGAAATATCGCAACCAAATGATTTTCTGGCAGATTGATGCCATCCTCCAGAAATATGACTGCACGGTGAAGACTCCGATGAGCGAAGTGCCCGATGAGGCGCTCAGGGAAATTCTCTACGGATCACTCTCTTCCGTGCGTATCGCCAAGGAACTCGTTCACACGTCGAGCGATTATTTCACCAACTACGACGGTGTCATCAAATACCTCCGTCAGGTGATGGAGAACGATGACAGCGCCAGCGGTCAGAAATGGGCGGATCAGTTCCTGGCGGTCTGCCAATGTCCGGAGTGCAAGGGACAGCGCCTCAACCGCGAGTCTTTGTCGTTCCGCATCTGGGACAAGAACATCTCTGAAGCCTCCCATCTCGATATCAGCCAGTTGCGTGAATGGCTCGATGAGGCTGAACAGCACCTGGGGAGCAAGGAAAAGAAGATAGCCACTGAAATTCTCAAGGAGATACGCACCCGCATCGACTTCCTGCTCGATGTGGGACTTGACTACCTGTCGCTTGACCGGCAGTCGGCGTCGCTTTCCGGCGGCGAGAGTCAACGCATCCGACTGGCCACACAGATAGGCTCTCAGTTGGTCAATGTTCTTTACATTCTCGACGAGCCCAGCATCGGACTCCACCAACGCGACAACGAGAAACTCATCGGCAGTCTGAAACAGTTGCGCGACATCGGCAACACCGTCATCGTGGTGGAGCACGACAAAGACATGATGCTCGCCTCCGACTACATCGTTGATATCGGCCCGAAGGCAGGCCGCAAAGGTGGAGAGGTGGTCTACCAGGGTACGGTGGGCGACATGCTGAACCATTCTACCATCACCAGCGAATACCTCAACGGAGTGCGCCAGATTCCGGTTCCTGAGACCCGCCGCAAAGGCAATGGCAAGAGCATCAGAATCCATGGGGCGCGTGGCAACAACCTCCGTGGCATCGATGTGGAGATCCCGCTGGGAAAACTGATTGTGGTGACCGGCGTGAGCGGTTCAGGAAAGTCCACGCTCGTCAACGAGACTCTGCAGCCCATCCTCTCACAGCATTTCTACCGTTCGCTGAAGCGCCCCATGCCATACGACAGCATCGAGGGGCTGCACTATGTGGACAAGGTGGTGGACGTGGACCAGTCGCCCATCGGGCGAACGCCTCGGTCTAATCCAGCCACCTACACCAGTGTTTTCAGCGACATCCGCTCCCTGTTCGTCAGCCTTCCGGAAGCCAAAATCCGCGGCTACAAGCCCGGCCGTTTCTCTTTCAATGTCAAGGGCGGGCGCTGCGAGACCTGCAGCGGCAATGGCTACCGCACCATCGAGATGAACTTCCTGCCCGATGTCATGGTACCCTGCGAAGTGTGCCACGGCAAGCGATACAACCGTGAGACATTGGAAGTGAGATACAAGGGAAAGTCCATTGCCGACATCCTTGATATGACCATCAATCAAGCCGTGGAGTTTTTTGAGAATGTGCCTGCCATTCTCCATAAAATAAAGACCATACAGGACGTAGGACTGGGCTATATCAAACTTGGCCAGCCCTCCACTACCCTCTCTGGCGGCGAGAGCCAGCGCGTGAAGTTGGCCACCGAACTTTCAAAACGCGACACGGGGAAAACGGTGTATATCCTCGACGAGCCTACCACAGGCCTGCACTTTGAGGATATACGCATCCTCATGGACGTGTTGCAGCGGCTGGTTGCCCGGGGCAACACCGTCATCGTCATTGAACACAACCTGGATGTCATCAAATTGGCCGATCACATCATCGACATGGGGCCCGACGGCGGCCGCGGCGGCGGACAAGTTGTCGTCACCGGCACTCCAGAGGAGGTGGCACGCAGCGGTAAGGGCTACACCGCAAAGTTCCTACAACGCGAACTCATGTAAACGGCCTTGAAGGGTCTAAAGAATCCGACCGCATTGATTATAGGCATTTGCAATGCCGAAAATAATTTGCTTTATTCCTTCTATCCGTAGATAAAAACACCTACGGCTGTGGAGCAGTCAATATTATTTCTACGGATTCAAGGATGATACATTTATTTCGCAAACTTCTTCCTCCAAAGGGTAATGATACGATAGTATCCATAACAAATTTGAAGAAAACGTTTTGACATGTCATGACTATTTGCTAACTTAGCGGCGGATTACATGACGACATGACAAACAGACAGGAGGAGACAACATGACCAAACCCTACAATCCCTACCCCAGTGAGCGCCGCTACCCCGTCGGCATACAGACCTTCTCAGAAATCATCACCAAGGACTATGTCTATATCGACAAGACCGACCTGATGTGGCGGATGACACGCCTGAGCAAATATATCTTCCTGAGCCGTCCGAGACGCTTCGGCAAGTCGCTGCTCGCCACCACGCTGTGCTCCTTCTTCGAGGGTCGGCGCGACCTTTTTGAAGGGCTAAGAGTGATGGAACTGGAAAAGGAGTGGCAGAGTTATCCCGTCTTCCACATCGACGTAAGCATGGCCAAGGGGCAGGACAACTTAGAAGAATTGCGGGGGGCACTGATGATACAGTTGGAGCCATACGTGTCCTTGTTTGGTCAGCAAGATACAGAAACAACCCCAGGGAAATTGTTCTCTGGCCTCATCCGCCGTGCCTACGAACAGACGGGCCGCCAGGTAGTGGTAGTCATCGACGAATACGACGCTCCGCTACTGGAGGTGCTCCATGAGGAGGAGCAATTGCCGGGCTATCGCCGCGTGATGCAGGAGTTCTATCAGTGCCTGAAGGCGCGCGAGGCGATGATCCGCTTCTGCTTCATCACGGGCATCACGAAGTTCTCGCAGCTGAGCATCTTCTCTACGCTCAACAATATCACCAACATCTCGCTCCACCCGGAGTTTGCCGCCATCTGTGGCATCACCGGCGAGGAGATCGACACGCAGATGAGCCCCGACGTGGAGCTGTTGGCAGAGCGTTATAAATGTGCTCCGGAAGAGATGCGCGAAATGCTGCGTGCGACCTACGACGGCTATCATTTCTCTGAGGAGTCCCCCGACATCTACAACCCGTTCAGCTTGATGAAGGCATTCAATGAGCGTCGGCTGAACAACTTCTGGTTTGAGAGCGGCACGCCATCGTACCTCATCCGACAGATGCGCCATTTCCGCACCGACATCACGAAACTTGATGACCTACAGGTGCCGTCATCTGCTTTTGACCAGCCGACGGAGAATATGATGGACGCACTTCCTCTGCTCTATCAGAGTGGTTACCTCACCATCAAGAATTACGACTTTATGAGCCAGACCTATTCGCTGGGCATTCCAAACAAGGAGGTGCGTGTGGGCTTCACCGAGGGGCTGCTGCCCTCCGTCACCGGTATGCACGGCAGCGACGTGCAGATGGGGTTTGCACTGCGCTTCTGGAAAGCCCTCCGTGCGAAAGACACCGACCTGGCGATGCGCGAACTGCAGGCCTACCTAGAGGGGCTACCCTATGTGGAGGGGTTCAAGAAGAAGTTGGAGGAGGTGAGCGTAGCCGAGGGGTTTTATGAATGGTCATTCTACCTCATCTTCTCGATGCTCAACGTGTATGTGCAGACACAGGTAAAATGCGCCCGCGGCAGGGCTGACATGGTGGTGTTTATGCCTGACACCATCTATGTGATCGAGCTGAAAATCAACGGCACAGCGCAAGATGCCCTCGACCAGATTGAAAAGAAGGGCTACGCCCGACGCTATGCCACCGACGGGCGCCAAATCGTGAAAGCGGGCATCGGCTTCTCCATCGAGCAGCGCGCCATGACGGAATACTTGATTGGTTCATAGTTCATTGTGGACAGACGGACATTGCAGAGATTACAAGTTCCGTGAATAGACAAGTGTCCTGCCTTTTCTAAGCCAGTATAAAACTACCTGATTGTTGAGCGGAAACGAGACTTAAAAAAGAAATAGAAGATGACGGCTACAGCCGCAATGAAGACATAGATCATCCACAACTGAATGCGGCTGATGTCGATGCCTTCGATATGCGACCCCGGCAGGTCGGACACCCATTTCGCCATCGTTGTCTGCCACCCCACTACCTTGGCTAGCAATTTGGCGACCCATGGCAGCACTGGTGGCAGGAGGGCGGCCATCAACATCGCGGCTGTGAGATAGAGCACTGCCGTCGCCAAGGGGATGACAATGAAATTGGTAAGCAGGAAATAGACCGAAAAACGTCCGAAATAATAGGCTGTCAGCGGTGCTGTACCTAATTGTGCGCAGCACGACACCACCGCCATCGCCCATATCCACTTCACCACAGGGTGTGAGAGGAGAAACTCCTGTGATACCAAACCATATACGGGCCGATAGCACACGACGATGGCCAACACCGCCATGACCGACATCTCAAAACCTACGTCATAAAGCGACAACGGATTGACCATGAGCATGATGATGACCGTAAGGGCCAATGCGTTGAGCGACATCCGACGGCGATGAATCAGACCTGCCAACGAGAAGATGGTGATCATCACCGAGGCACGCACCACCGACGGTGAAAGTCCAGTGAACAAGGCATAGGCCCAAATGCCACCGATGATGAATATCTCGCGCAGCACACCGAAACGACGCCATCCCACCAGCAGAGAGAAGAGTGCATAGATGATGCTCAGGTGAAGGCCCGAGAGTGCCAGCACATGCGAGGCTCCCGAGATGGAGTAGATGTCGCGGAGGTCGTTGGTGAGGCGGGAACGGTCGCCCAATGCCATCGCCACTGCCACTGCCATCTCCTCGTCGTTGAGTCCCAAACCAAGATATTTTCGGAGTGTAGATTCCCTGAACTGCTTGGCAACCAGAATAGTTCGGTTGAGATAGGAGAGCGTTTTCAGACTGACACGGGCTTTCCTCCAATTGCCTGGCAGGATGAGCGTGGTGGCGGTGAAGCCCTGGCACCGCAGATAGAGCGGATAATTGAAATGTGAGGGGGTGTACTGTGTGGGCTGCTGCCATTCGGAGGTAATGATCAGACCGTCGCCCATATTGATGCTCTTGTAATGCCCTGTCAGCGTGTCCCTGAGCAAGGAGGCCTTTATTTTTCGCCCCTGTTGCGGACCATCCACCACCCACAGGTCCATCCTCACCACCTTGCCACGCTCCTGCGGCTGACTTGCCACCACCGCCTGATAGGTCACATCACCCATTGGCAGAGGGCGGTCTAACCTTTCCAACTGATGGGTGATGAGTGTCGCTCCCATAAAAAAGGCTGCCACGCAGAGCATCATTCCCTGCCATAGATCATGACGGCGCAGAAGCATGGCGCCCACCACTGCAACCGCCATCATAAAAAGCCATATCCACTGCCCCAACAGTCCACATGTCACATTACCGACAAACACCCCCAGCACCATGCACACCGCTATGCGCAACAAAGGGAAAAGTTGTATGGTGCCGTTGGTTCTCATTTCGTGATGGGCTTTGGGAAAAGATGGGGAATGTGCATTAGCCCATCCCCCATCTTTTATCAAATCAGTTTCTTACGTGTCAGAACTTATCTGCGGCTGCGTAAATCCATTGATAGATGCAACTCGCAATACCGAAGATGGCGACACCGGCAGTGCAGAGCGCCAACGCCAGTTTGGTGTTGATGTCGCTCTTGAACGTAGGCAGCGGGGTCTCCGTCTTCTTGATATACATGGCCTTGACGATGAGCAGATAGTAGTAGAGACTCACTACGGTGTTGACCAAAGCGATGAAAACTACCACGTATGCCAACTTGCCCACGGTGGTGCCGAAGGTATGACCGCTCACACCTGCCATGAACACGAAGAACTTGCTGAACATACCTGCAAACGGCGGGATGCCTGCCAACGAGAAGAGAGCCAACGTCATAAGGAACGACAGGCGCGGGTTGGTAGTATAGAACCCATTGTAGGAGTCCATGTTGGTCGTGCCTCCGTTGTTCTGCTCCACCACATTGATGACACTGAACACCGCCAGGTTGGCGACCACATACACCAGCACATAGTAGGACAGGGCTGTGACGCCCAACGTCTGTTCACCCGTGACGGCCAACATGATATAACCGGCCTGCGAGATGGAACTGAACGCCATGAATCGCTTGAGATCCTTCTGCCGCATAGCAAAGAGGTTGGCGATGGTGATACTCAGTACGATGACGATGTAGAGGAAATAGTGCCACTCTGTATAGAGAGCCGGGAACACCTTGAACAGCAGAGCCATGAAGGTGAAGGCGGCTGCACCCTTGGATGCCACGCTGAGGTATCCTGTCACCACGGTGGGAGCACCCTCATAGGTGTCGGCTGTCCAGAAATGGAACGGCACGAGAGAGATTTTGAAGCCCAGACCGCTGAAGAAGAACACCATGCCCATGACGGTGAGCGCGTTGGCATGCAGGTTGGCTGCCACGTCACCAAAATAGAGTGTTCCGCAAGCGCCATAGAGGAACGAGAGTCCGAAAAGCATCACACCGCTGGAGAAAGCGGCCGTGAGGATATACTTGGCGGCACCCTCAGCCGAATTGTTGCGGTGCTTGTCGAGGGCGACAAGGCAGGCCATGGGGATGGAAGCCATCTCCAAACCGAGGTAGAACATCAGGAAATGCCCTGCCGACATCATCATGAACATACCCAACAGGGTGGATACCACGAGCATGTAGAACTCACCCTCACGGGCGCTGCTCTCCTCTGTAGTAATCCAAGGACGGCTCATGATGACCACAATGAGCGATGCCAGCGACAAGATCGCCTTCATCACATTGACGGCACTTGAGGTGACATACATGCCACCAAAAGCCGATGTTGGCTCTAAAGGCAGAATGCACACCAGCGTGAGCACCGCCATATAGACACAGGTCAGCGGATTGAACCACTTGCGCCGCTCATCCTTCGCAGAGGCGAAATCTGCAATGAATATCGCTATCAGGATGGCCACGAGAAGGCCTTCCGGAATCATATTGAGAAATTGACTGTAATTCATATCACTTCTTCATTTAAGGATTGACGACACTGAGGATGGGAGCCACGGCATCGGAGATGACATTGCTCACCCAGAGCGGGAAGATACCAAGTCCGGCAACACAGAAGATAAGGCAGCACACGGCGACGCGCTCATCCCAGGTAGCATCGGTGAGTTCCTCATAGTGAGGATCGGCCACCTTCTGGTAGAGGATCTTACCCACCACACGGAGGATATAGACTGCCGTCACCACGATCGAGCCGCAGGCTATGATGGTGGCTGTGCGATGGAACACGTCGTTGTTCTCAAACGAACCTACGAAAATTGTCATCTCTGCCACGAAGCCAGAGAATCCCGGTAAACCGAGGTTGGCGAGACCTGCGAGCACATAACCCACGGAGAGGAAAGGCATGATTTTCATCAAACCGCCCAATCTGCGCACGTCACGGGTGTGGGTGCGTCCGTAGATCATACCGATGAGGGCAAAGAAGAGAGCCGTCATCAGACCGTGTGAGAGCATCTGGATGATGGCGCCTGTGCAGGAGGTGCGGGTCATCATCAGAATAGCGAAAAGCACCAGTCCGCAGTGCGACACCGATGAGTAAGCGTTGATATACTTCAAGTCGGTCTGCACACAGGCTGAGAGTGCGCCATACACCACCGAGATGGTGGTGAGGATGATGAAGATCCAAGACAACTGCTGAGCGGCATGGGGCAACAGATACATGGCGATGCGGAAGCAGCCATAACCACCAAGTTTCATCAGCACACCGGCGTGGAGCATCGACACCGCTGTAGGCGCCGAGGCATGACCGTCGGGGCTCCATGTGTGGAACGGGAAAAGAGCTCCAA
>CAMZHP010000084.1 GCA_947306845.1 uncultured Prevotellaceae bacterium | reverse complement strand
TGATCAGAGTGCCCATTGGTGAGGACCTCACTGGTGAACTCCAACTCATCGTGGCCATCATCGAAGACGGTGAAGTGAAGAATGTGGAGTCTGTCAACTTCGAGTACTACGGGGCAGGCGATGCCAATCCATGGAAAAAACTGGGTATAGGCTACTATACTGATGACTACGTGGTTCCGATGTTTACCGATGAGAACAGGAACCCATACCCACCAGAGACCGTGGAAGTGGAGATCGAGGAGAATAGCACTACTCCGGGATTGTATCGCGTGAAGAAGGCTTATGCAGACATTGCTGCTTCATTCGGTGCAGAAGGTGGCGAGGAAGACCTCATCATCCATGCCGAGAATCCCAATGCTGTCTATTTCCTTACCTCACCGCTTGGCTTCGATGTCGGATATGGACCCTTTGCCATCATCAGTTATGGTGGTGACGACATTGAGTATTTCGGTGAAAAGGGATATGGAGCAGATGTTGTCATCGAGAATTTCCCTGAGGACTTTGGAAAATTGGAGAACGGTGTGATTACACTTCCTCTTATTCAGGCCCAGAACCAAGATGGTTCTCCCAAAACATACGAGGATGGTTCACCTTACCTCTTCTCAGGTTATACCTACATGGGCCAAAGTGGATATTATGCCGGCAAGAATGGTGCCTTCAAGTTGGTGCTCCCCTCTGCTGCTGCTTCTGTGAAAGCCAAGGCCAAGGCACAGGCTGCCAAATGCGCCAAGAATCATTTCAAGGCTACTTTGGCCAAGAAAAATGCGGCTAAGACCAATATGACTCGCAAGCAGATGCGTCAGATGAGGTTCTCGCAGAAGACCATGCCCAAAACCGTGAAGGTCTTCAAGAGATAATTGACATCTAATTAAATAAAAAGGCGTGGCTGCACACGATTGTAGACACGCCTTTTTTGGGCGTTAATATAGATAACATAATGAGAAAGAATACTTTACTGTTTTTTGCCGCCTTATTGTGTGCTTCGACCACTTTGGCTGTTCCTGCCAAGAAGGTGAAAAAACAACTTCTTCGGGCGGATGGAACCTCGGTCGAGGTGACACTCTGCGGCGATGAGCATTTCTCCTTCTACAAGGATGATGCCGGCTTGCCCTATACGCTCAATGGCGTGGGACGGTTGCAACCGGCCACCGACCAGCTGGTGGCAGCAACTTGGGAAAGCATGAGGGAGTCACGCCTCAAGAGGGCGGGCATCTCTTATGCACCAGCCAAGACACCACGAAAGGTGGGAGATGCCCACACTACCGTCGGTAAGGTGCGAGGACTGGTTCTCCTTGTGCAGTTCGCTGATGTACCTTTTGTCACTGAGAACCCCAAGGAGGTGTTCAATCGTTTCTTCAATGAAAAGAATTACAGTGAGTATGGCATGTCGCATTCGGTGACCGACTACTTCAGTATGCAGAGTTATGGCAAGTTGGAGATTGACTTCGATGTCGTAGGTCCGTTCACCACCAAACATGAGATGTCGTATTATGGTGCCAAGTCGGGAGATGCCAATGATGTCAACCCCGCCGGAATGGTATCTGAGGCGATTGATGCCGCAGCCGCAGAGGTGGACTTTACTCCCTACGACTGGGACAATGATGGCGAGGTGGACCAGGTCTTTGTCATTTATGCCGGCTACAATCAGGCACAGGGTGCCGAGGAGAACACCATCTGGCCGCATGAGTGGAGCCTTGATGGAGCAGGCCTTCGCAAAAACTACAACAACAAGATCATCCGCACTTACGGTTGCACCTCGGAACTCAGAGGCGACGGTGTCCACAATAAGGGCCGACTTGATGGCATTGGCACAGCCTGTCATGAGTTCAGCCATTGCCTTGGATTGCCTGACTTCTATGATACCCAAGGTGGCAATTTCGGTATGAACACATGGGATATCATGGACTATGGTAGCTACAACGGAGATGATTGTGTCCCGGCAGGATATACGGCTTACGAGCGTATGTTCTCAGGATGGCTCACCCCGACAGAGATCACAACGATGACTGCCATCAATGACATGAAACCCCTTGCCACCACTCCGGAGGCATATATCCTATACAATGAGGCCAACAAGAATGAGTATTACTTGCTCGAGAACCGCCAGCCGGTGGACTTTGACAAAGGTCTTTATGGGCATGGACTGCTCATTGTGCACGTGGACTATAATCAGGGTCCATGGAGAAACAATACCGTGAATGTCAGTGCCGACCGCCAGCGCATGACCATCATCCCCGCTGACAACAAGAAAACGATGGATGTCCGTGGCTTGGCAGGTGACCCGTGGCCGGGATATACCGGGAATACGGCACTCACCGACTACACCACGCCTGCTGCCGAACTCAACACACCAAACAGCAATGGAACCAATCTGATGGGCAAAGCTATTGACAACATCAAAGAGAACGTCTCTGCCATGACGGTGTCGTTTGTGGCATGCCGTCCTCCACTGGATATGCCTACTCCCGATGATGGCAAGCAGGTGGGTGAGGACGCGGCTTTCACCGTTACCTGGCCGGCTGTCAAGGATGCCGTGAAATATGAGTTGGAACTGACGGAGATCGGAACAGCTTCTGATGACCCGAAGGAGTCGTTGGAAAGGGAATTCACGTTCGACTCGTTCTACAGCAAGTCGGTGGGAATGTCGGATGTTTCCTCTAAACTCAGCAGCTACGGACTCGGTGGATGGACAGGCAGCAAACTGTTTACCTCACCCAATAAAGTGCGCTTCGGAACGTCGTCAACACCTGGTTCACTGCAGTCACCATTCTGGTATGTGCCGCAGTCCACGGAGTTCACTATCGTCATGGGAGTGGATATTGTCAAGGCATCTCCTGTGAAGGGCTCGCTGATAATAGAATACGCAAACGAAGGCGACAGTTACAGCCAAATAGAGACCATCACGTCCGATTTCTCCATTGAGGGAAAGCAGATGCTGGTATTCAGCTATACTGTCAGGAAGGAAATCTTCCGACTCACCATCAAGCCGACGGCGCAGATGTCCCTTGACTACCTCGCCATCTATGACGGCACATGGACAGCAGAGCAACTGGGTTTGGCGGCGGCTGCCAACAATGGTGGCATGGCTCAGATCGCTTCCGTCAAGGGTGCTGGCGCTAAAAAATTCACCACGACGGAAAACAGTTACACCTTCACCGGTCTCAACCTCAAGAGCCGTTATTTCTATCGTGTGCGTGCCATCGGTGATGCGGGCAATGTCTCTAGTTGGAGCGATGAGAAGATGTTCGTCTTCTCTGCGGATGGCATCGCCTCTGTCCCTGCCGTTTCCACGAAGGGCATGACCAAGGTTTACGACACCATGGGCCGCCTTGTCTATACGGCTCCGACGGCTACCTTCCGCATCAGTGACATCCCATCCTCCGGCATGCTCATCCTCCGGGATGACAAGGGTGCCAGAAAGATCGTGAGATAATCATCTAGATTATCTAGAAAATCTAGAAAATCTAGAGAATCTAGAATATCTAGAGCATCTAGATCCTCTAGATTTAAAACAATCGGCAGGCTATTCAGGCCTGCCGATTGTTTTTCTTTTTATCATCCTCTTTTCTCTGCGAAAAAGTCCAGCATCAGCTGGCGGCACTCGTCGCAGAGCACACCAGAGGTGACCTGTGCCTTGGGGTGCAGGGCAGCTGGGGCATAGGAGCGGTAGCCTCGCTTCTCATCGGGCGCGCCATATACCACGCGCCGCACCTGTGCCCACCCTAAGGCACCGGCGCACATCACGCAAGGCTCCACCGTCACATACAGGGTGCAGTCGGTGAGGTATTTGCCGCCCAATTCATTGGCGGCAATGGTGATGGCCTGCATCTCGGCATGGGCCGTCACGTCGTGCAATGTCTCTGTCAGGTTGTGGGCACGGGCAATGATGCGCCCACGGCATGTCACCACGGCACCAATGGGAATCTCACCGCGCTCACGCGCTTTCTCTGCCTCCATCAACGCCTTGCGCATCATCTGCTCATCTGTTTTCTTTTGCTCTTCCGTCATATTTGCACTTCTTTGGTTCTGCGCAAAAATACAAAAAAATCCTATCGCAGAAAACAAAATCGCCTTTTCATTTTGTCCTCCTCCCGATTTTCATTAATTTTGCATAATAAGTAAGTCCGGCCTGTCCAACCAGTCTGGCTAGCCCGACCCCTATTCGAAAAATCTAATCTCTCACCCCTCACCTCTCACCCTTCACCTCTCACCCCTCACCTCTCACCTCTCACCTCTCAAACACATGGCCTCCCACAATGACTACGGACGATGGGGCGAGCAGAAAGCCGCCGAATACCTGGAGCAGAAAGGCTACTGCATCCTGCACCGTAACTGGCGTACAGGGCGGCGCGACCTCGACATCACTGCTGTCACGGAGGACGGTCAGACCCTCGCCATCGTAGAGGTGAAGACTCGCCACAGCACGGAGATGACAACGCCAGAAGAGGCCGTCGACTGGCGCAAGATGCGCAACCTGGTCTTTGCTGCCAACACCTACGTGCAGCGCATGGGCATTTACCTTGGGGTGCGCTTCGACATCATCACAGTAGTGGGGGAGGGCGATCATGTAAGGATTGATCATATCGAGAATGCCTTTGTCCCACCGATGAACATGAGATAGTGCTTCTCACATAGAGATACTGAAAAACCATCATCATGAAACGACGCCTTATCCATCTGCAAGAGACCGATTCCACCAACCGTTACCTCCACGACCTCAGGTCGGAGGGGGAGGATATGACTGTCGTGGTGGCAGACTATCAGTCGGCAGGGAGAGGGCAGGGGAGCAACTCATGGGAGAGTGAGCCTGGAAAGAACCTTTTGATGAGTATACGGGTGCATCCGACGATGGTGCCGCCCATCAATCAGTTCATCCTCTCTGAGGCTGGTGCCCTGGCGGTGGGTGAGACACTGGATGCCTATACCGAAGGCATATCGCTCAAATGGCCCAACGATATCTATTGGAACGACCAGAAAATCAGTGGGACACTCATCGAGACATCGGTCAGTGGCATGGGACTGGCATCCTGCACCTTTGGCATCGGCATCAATGTTAACCAGCGGGTGTTCCTTAGCGATGCGCCCAATCCGGTCTCGCTGTGGCAGATTCTCGGTCATGAGGTGCCAGTGGAGGAGGTGATGAACAGCTTGCTCGATGCGTTGGAGGCGCATCTAGCCCCTATCTGGGTGGGTGATTTCCGTTCGGTCAGTGAGCGCTATCACCAGCGGCTCTATCGTAGGCAGGGCTTTCATCCCTACAGTGATGCCAATGGTCCTTTCATGGCAGAACTCCTCCATGTCGAGGATGATGGCCACCTTGTCCTCCGCGATACGACCGGCAGCATCCGCCAGTATGCCTTCAAGGAAGTAACATTCGTCATTTAATATACGTCAAATAGTAAGGTGGTAAGACACAAATTCTACATAGAGGTAATCAACTCCCCCTCATCCCGTAGTGCAGCAGGAGTAACTAACTCCCCCTCTAAGATTAGAGGGGGTAGGGGGGCGTTGATCACTCCGACCACACCAACACTTCGATTCGAGAATAAAATAGTCTTTGAGCAACCGTAAACGATTGTCGATCGCGTTTTGAGGATTTTGACAGAGAAAAGGGGTGAAACAGGGTCAACGCCCCCCAACCCCCTCTAATCTTAGAGGGGGAGCCTGATTACTCCTGCTTCAGACGATGATCAGTGAGACTGATATGTATAATAGCATTCTGAAATATATAATAGCATTCTGAAATATATAATAGCATTCTGAAATTTTTTATCTTCATTAAATAACAACAATTATGGCAAGATTTAATCGTATTCTATTGAAACTCAGCGGTGAAAGTCTGATGGGAAAACAGGGCTACGGCATCGACCCCGAAAGCTTGGGGGAATATGCCCAGCAAGTGAAGGAAATTCATGACATGGGTGTGCAGATCGGTATTGTCATCGGTGGAGGAAACATCTTCCGTGGACTGAAGGGCACTGCCTCTGGCTTCGACCGTGTGAAGGGCGACCAGATGGGTATGTTGGCCACCGTCATCAACTCACTGGCTCTCAGCAGTGCGCTCACCTCTGTTGGCGTGCCCAACAAGGTGCTCACCGCCATCCGCATGGAACCCATTGGCGAGTTCTATTCCAAATGGCGTGCCATCGAGGAGATGGAGGCTGGCAAGGTGTGCATCTTCTCTGCCGGAACAGGCTCTCCTTACTTCACCACCGACACCGGTTCGTCGTTGCGTGGTGTAGAGATAGAGGCCGACGTGATGCTGAAGGGTACTCGTGTCGATGGCATCTATACAGCCGACCCGGAGAAAGACCCCACGGCGGTGAAATTCGATGATATTTCCTACGAGGAAATTCTGGCTCGCGGACTCAAGGTGATGGATCTCTCGGCGGTTGTCATGTGTCAGGACAACAACCTCCCGATCTATGTCTTCAACATGGATGTGGTGGGCAACCTCAAAAAGGTCATCGACGGCGAGCCTATCGGCACCTTTGTCCATCCTTAACCACGAAGTAGTTTTTCAACCACGAATTTCACGAATCTCACGAATCTCCGCGGATCAATAGAATGACCGTGGTAATCTGCTCCCTCTTTTGCAGTGGTAACGAACTCCCCCTCTAAGATTAGAGGGGGTAGGGGGCGTTGAACTATTCGTGATTCGTGATTTTCGTGGTTAGAAATGTTGCATCCTCATTCTTCCACGAAATCCACGTACTCCCCTTCGTTGTCGTCGATAATCTTGCGACCAGAGCGTTGGGGATTTCGTGTGTCTGTGATGGTCTCGCCCGTTTCTGTGGTTGTCTGCGTACCCTGAGGCATCTCATCACGGGGATGCTGCCGCTTGAGCTGGTCGCTGAACTTCCGCATGGTCAGAAAGACGCGCAATGCGAAGAACACGATGGCAAACAAGCCAATGAGGAAGATGAAGAATATGAATTTCAGGATGAACATAGGCTTATTGTGCGGAGTATTCGCCCGGATGCCTGTTGGCGAAGAGTGAAAGAATCACGTACCAAGTGATGATCACAGCCAGTCCGGAGACACCTAAGACAGCGAGGAGGGGTATGCACGACAAGATGAAAATATATTTCACCTCGTTGCCCTTCCAGCCCCAGTGCTTGAACTTGAGGGCGAAGAGAGGAATCTCTGCCACCAGCATCCAGCAGCTCAGTGCGATGAGCAGAAAAACGATGTAGAGGCCAAAGTTGTAGTGGGTCAGATGGGAGCCTGCACCCACAATGAGCGAACCCCAGAACAAGGCATTGGCAGGAGTGGGAAGTCCGATGAATGAGGTGGCCTGTCGCTCATCGAGATTGAATTTCGCCAGACGGAGGGCGGAGAAAGCGGCGATGAGATAGGCCACATAGGGCGTGTATTCGTAAATGGAGCCCCATGCCTCTGGATACTGAAGCTGGAACAGCAGGGTGAACACCATGGTGGCGGGAGCCACGCCAAAGGTCACCTCGTCGGCCAAGGAGTCCAGTTCCTTGCCGATGGGGGATGACACTCCCAACAGTCGTGCGCTCATCCCATCGAAGAAATCGAAGACGGCTCCGATGACAATCATCAGCAGCGCCATGCGCTGGTTACCGGAAAAGGCAAAGGAAGAAGCTATGCAACCTGAAATGAGATTGCAGCAAGTGAGTGTATTGGGAATGTTTTTTGTCACGAAATTTGACATGACTATCTCAGTTTGGCAATGATGGTCTGGTCGCCTGTTGTTGACTGACCCATTTTCACACATACCTCAGCATCCAGCGGGAGATAGACATCCACACGCGAACCGAATTTGATAAAGCCCAGATGGTCGTCAATATCACATTCCTCACCCTCTTTGGCATAGGTGACGATGCGGCGGGCCACGGCACCGGCAATCTGGCGGCACAGCACACGGATGCCCTCAGGGGTTTCTATCATCACATCGGCATGCTCGTTCTCCTCGCTGGCCTTTGGCAACCAAGCCTTGTGAAAATTGCCGTCCTGATGCTTCACCATCGTCACACGGCCGTCCACAGGGAACCAATTGGCGTGCACGTTGAACAGACTCATGAAAATGGAGATCATCAGCCGTCGGTCATGGAAATACTCGTCTTCATCCACCTCTTCCACCACTACGACCCGGCCATCAGCGGGTGCCACCACGATACCTGTGGTGTCTTCGATGTCCAAAAAACGGATGGGACAGCGGAAGAAGTTGAGCACGATGCCATATATCACGGAAAAAACACCCACAAAGCACCAGAATGGCACCTTGGAGTCAAAGCTGCGCCATAGAATAACAGCGATGGCAATGATGATGAAGAGGCTGTAGATCAGTGTGTCGTTGCCTTCACTGTGTAATCTTTGTTTTTTGAGCTTGCGGATTCTCTTTCCCATGTTCACAGTCAGATATGCTTTGCAAAGGTAATTGTTTTTCATCAATCATGCAAATTTTTAAACTCCATTCTTTGGTAATGCCAACTTTTCCACGTAACTTTGAACCGCTGTTCGACTGATGTCGCATCAAAGAGTAAATACTCGGTAAACGAAAATTATATATAAAATATTTCCATTTTTTATTGCCTATGATTTTTTCACACGAATTACTACGAATTATTCATTAATTTTATAAAAGACATGGGTATGAAGGATTTCAAGCAATACAAGGACACAGTTTATCAAATCATCGGGGCAGCAATGGATGTCCATGGTGAGGTAAACTGGGGACTAATGGAACCTATTTATAACGAAGCACTTCATTTGGAGTTGCTCGACCGAAATATCTCTAATGAACGTGAAAAACAAATTCACTGCTATTACAAACATCATATATTGGAGAAATATTACCAAGCAGACCTTGTGGTAGGTGACGTGGTGGTTGAGTTGAAATCGGTGGAGGAATTAAACTCTGCTCACCGTGCTCAACTATTTAATTACCTGCGGTTGACCCGCAAGCCCATTGGCCTGCTCATCAACTTCGGGCAACCGAGTTTACAAGGTGAGCGTTATGGCTTTTGTGAAGATTCCAATGAATGCATCTTGCTTGACAAAAATATGGAACCAGTCTATGATTTTTAATTATATGGATAATTATATTTTAATTACATGAGCAATTAATAAATTATATGAACCATTATATGGTAATTATATGTTAAAGAAAAAGAGAATAATTGATTCAATGTCAATACCTTTTCGGAAACTAACAAACAATAATTTCTTTATTAAAAGTTAGAGAACCATATCCTGATTTCATGAGAGATTTCGTTCACTTACACGTACATACTTATTATTCCGTGCTCGACGGACAGTCGAGCATCAGTAAGCTGGTGGATAAGGCCATTGCCGACGGTATGCGGGGAATGGCCATCACCGACCATGGCAACATGATGGGTGTCAAAGAATTGTTCAACTACTGCAACAAGAAGAACAAGAAGTTGAAGGAGGAGGGCAAACCTGCGTTCAAGCCCATTTTTGGTTGTGAGGTTTATGTCGCCCGCAGGGGAGAGAAGTTGTTGAAGGACACCAAGGAGGACCTGGGTGGCTATCACCTCATCCTGCTCGCCAAAAACTATACAGGCTATAAAAATCTCATCAAACTGGTGTCCAGGGCATGGACCGACGGCTATTACATGAGGCCACGCACCGACCACCATGACCTGGAGAAATATCATGAGGGGCTCATCGTCTGCTCGGCATGCATCGCTGGTGAGGTGCCCGACAAGATATTGAAAGGTGACATCAAGGGAGCACGGGAGTCCATCGAGTGGCACCAGCGGATTTTTGGTGACGACTATTACCTTGAGCTGCAGCGGCATGAGGTGCGTGACCCCAACATACGCGCCAACCGCGAGACTTTCCCCCTGCAGCAGCAGGCCAACAAGGTGCTCATCGAGCTGGCACGGGAATACGGTATCAAACTGGTGTGCACCAATGATGCGCACTTTGTCGATCAGGATAATGCGGAGGCGCACGACCACTTGCTCTGCCTCTCCACGGGAAAAGACCTCGACGACCCCACCCGAATGCTCTACAGTAAGCAGGAGTGGTTCAAGACCCGCCAGGAGATGAACGATATCTTTTCGGATGTCCCCGAAGCGCTTGACAATACCTGTGAGATCCTTGACAAGGTGGAGAGTTACTCCATCGACCATGCTCCCATCATGCCGTTCTTCCCCATTCCCGAGAGTTTCGGCACGGAGGAGGATGTGAGGAAGCGCATCACGCCGGAACAACTTTTTGAGGAGTTCACCCGCGACGAGAATGGCAATGAGATCATGTCGCGTGAGGAAGGCGAGAAGAAAATCAAGAAACTCGGCGGTATCGACAAACTCTACCGCATCAAGTTCGAGGCCGACTACTTGGCCAAACTCGCCTATGACGGAGCGAAAAAACTCTATGGCGACCCCTTGCCAGAGGAGGTGCGTGAGCGGGTCAATTTCGAGCTTCACATCATGAAGACCATGGGATTCCCGGGCTACTTCCTCATCGTGCAGGACTTCATCAACGTGGCGCGCGACCAGCTCGACGTGATGGTGGGACCGGGCCGTGGCTCGGCGGCTGGCTCAGTGGTGGCCTAC
Source organism: uncultured Prevotellaceae bacterium (assembly GCA_947306845.1). Next base: position 485 of record CAMZHP010000084.1, on the reverse strand, counting down.
TGCTTGGGCATCACACGCATCGACCCCATCAAATATGACCTGCTGTTTGAGCGATTCCTCAACCCCGACCGTATCTCACTGCCGGATATTGATACCGACTTCGATGATGACGGGCGTGGCAGGGTGCTTGAGTGGGTGGAGGACAAATACGGACACGAGAATGTGGCGCACATCATCACCTATGGCAGCATGGCGACCAAAAACTCCATTCGCGACGTGGCCAGGGTGGAGAAACTGCCGCTCGACGAGAGCAACAGACTCTGCAAGGCCATTCCCGATCGCCTACCCGATGGTCTGAAGATGAATCTGGAGAATGCCATCCGGGTGGTGCCCGAACTGCGTGAGGCACAGTCGTCCACGGACATCCGCATGCGCAACACCATCATGTATGCGCGTATGCTCGAAGGCACTGTCCGCAACACGGGCATCCATGCCTGCGGCACCATCATCTGCCGCGACGCCATCAGCGACTGGGTGCCGGTATC
>CAMZHP010000083.1 GCA_947306845.1 uncultured Prevotellaceae bacterium | reverse complement strand
CTGGTTCTACGAAGGAGCCGGCATCTATCGAGATGCCTGGCTGCTGAAGTCGGCTGCTGTCAGTGTGGTTCCCTTCGGCACATTCGTCTATGCCGACCTGAAGGCGCCATACGACCAGGCCACTGTCACCATTGAGACAGAAGTGAACAATCACGCTTTAGAAGCAACAAACTGTGTCGTGGAGCAGCGACTGCTGGATGCAGAAGGCCGTGAGGCAGGAAGAGCCGATGCCGCGTCATTGAGTCTGAAAGGCAAACAGACCTTGGGTTGCAAGCAAACGCTGACGCTAGCAAAACCGCATCTGTGGAGTAACACCGACCCATATTTGTATAAGGTAGAGACAACCATCAAGGTGAATGGTCTTGTGACGGATGTATACGTGACTACGACAGGTTTTCGTGATATCGACTTCGATGCCGACCATGGCTTTATTCTAAACGGCCGACCACTGAAACTAAAGGGTGTGAATATGCATCAGGACCATGCTGGTGTGGGAGCTGCCATTCCCGATGCTCTGCAGGCGTGGCGCATCAAGCAGTTGAAGCAGTTGGGCTGTAATGCCTATCGTGCCTCACATAATCCAATGACACCCGCTTTGCTCGATATCTGCGACCGCGAGGGCATCCTCGTCATCGATGAGAACCGCCTGTCGGGTATTAACACAGAACATTTGCGACTGCTAGAGCGGATGATCAAGCGCGACCGTAATCACCCTAGTGTTATCCTGTGGAGCAACGGCAACGAGGAATGGGGCATGGAGAATACCGTCCAAGGCACACGCATCGCTGCTGCCATGAGGGAATACACCAAGTTGCTCGACCCAACCCGTCACTCAACCATAGCCAATGCAGGTGGTGGTGAGATGATCAAGGGGCTCGATGTGGTGGGATTCAACTATATCGTGCAGAACGATGTGGACAACCGCAAGAAACTCAATCCTACATGGAAGATTGTCGGCACGGAGGAGACCACGGGTTGCGGTACACGTGGCATTTATTTCGATGTGGACAACAAAACTGGCCGTATGCGCTCCATGAACCTGAGCCCTGACAAAGATGGCACCCTAAACCGCATCGAGCGCGGTTGGAAGTTCTATGCCGAGCGTCCCTGGGCGGCAGGTTTGTTCTATTGGACGGGCTTCGACTATCGCGGTGAGCCCAATCCGCTCAGTTTTCCCGCACACGATTCAGAGTTTGGCATTCTCGATTACTGCGGATTCCCCAAGGACGAAGCCTGGTATCTGAAATCCTGGTGGACTGACGAGCCTGTTCTGCACATCTTCCCCCACTGGAATCTAAAGGGCCATGAGGGAGAGGAAGTGGAAGTGTGGGCTTACAGTAACTGCGATGAAGTGGAACTGATGGTAAACGGTCAGAAACTTGGTCGCCAATCAATGCCAGAAAACGGACATCTGAAGTGGAAGGCCGTCTATCAGCCCGGTAAGGTGGTAGCCGTCGGCTACAAAAACGGCAAGCGCATTCTCACGGAGACGATAGAGACCACCAAACCCGCATGTAAGATAGTGCTAAAGGCCGATCGTCAGGAAATTGCTGCCGATGGCAGAGACGTAAGTGTTGTAACCATTGAGGTTCAGGATCAGAAAGGCCGTATCGTGCCTGATGCCTGCCCCATGCTCAAGTTAACACTCGAAGGCAATGGCCGCATTCTTGGTGCGGGCAATGGCGACCCTTCGTATTTGGGAGAAGATCATCCAAAGGGTAAGGATAGTCATGAGTTTAGCATTCCTGCCTTCAATGGTCTTGCACAGGTGCTCATACAGAGTAACCGCGAGCCTTCCTCTCTTATTTTGAATTGCAACGGCAATGGTCTGACAAAAGGAATTGCAACCATTACTACAAAGTGATTGCAAATACATAGACATCAACCCCAATTTCACCAGATAAGCGCCAAAAAAAGAGAGTTACTCGTAACTCTCTTTTTTTGTTTATTATGTGGCAATGAATGTGGCATTTTCATTCAATTGCTTTTCTCATTGCCACGTTTCACATTATTTGCGGCTTCTGTAGAATTTTTCCAGGGTGCGGTAAGCATTTTCCTTTTCGGGAGACACAACTTCTTTTGACTCTACATCAATCTTCATGACCGGGGCATTGTCCAGATTATCTTTGGTGATGGCAGTCCATTTGGGAAGTCCCTCGCCGTTTGGATTACCTGTCTTGCAGAAGTTTGCATAGTAGGATAGGAACACTTTAGAGATGTCGTAGTCCTCTTTCTGCCAAGCGTAGTATTCGTTGGTGTCGAGGTTGCCCATGGCATATTCGATGTCGGCCGAATGTACGGCTCCTGGTGCAATTTCTGGCTGTTGTGCAGCCGCCTTTTTCTCTTCTGCGGTCTTCTCGCGCACACCTCCAGCCAAGGCTCCCACCTTATCGCCCATCTTGTCGGACACCTGAGGACGCGGGTGCATGTAGTGGTAGCGATAGACGGGCTGACTGGAGGTCTTTGCATGGTAGTCACAAACTTTCCATGTGGGGAAGCCCGTGAAGAGATCGGAGGCGAGGTCGAAACCTTTCTGGCTCAACACGTCTTCGTCAGCAGTGATGCCGTAGGCCGTGAGAATTTCGTCTGTCATGTCACCAAACTGGGCCTTCAAGGCGTTTTTGAAGTTCTGGAGTGTGGGAGCTTTTCCCTGGAGCATCTGTGCGGGATGTCCCTCCAGTGAGTTCCATCCTGCGAGCAGAGGAACCTGCGCCTGTTGGCCTTTCTCAAAGACGGCATCTGCGCTTTCTTTCATGAAATAGCCGTCGAGCACCACGTTGGCCATGCCTTTAGGAGGCAGCATTTTTTGTAAAGAGTCAGCATTCAATGCCATGGCATCGGCCAAGGAGGAAATACCCGCTTCCTTGAGAAGGGCAGCGCCTGCGGCGTCAGCATCAGCTTGTGTTGAAGGATTGTAAGGCAGCACCTCAGCGCCCGATGAGAGCATGGCGCCTGCTATGAGGTCCTTGGAAAGTGGTGAACACATAAGGAGAGACACGGAGAAAGAACCAGCCGACTCACCAACGATAGTGATACGGTCGGGATTGCCGCCGAAGGCAGCGATATTCTCCTTGACCCATTTGATGGCAGCCACTTGGTCGAGGAAACCATAGTTGCCGCTTCCCTTGTAATCAGAAGCCGCCGTGAGTTCGGGGTGGGCAAAGAAGCCGAATACACCTTCGCGATAGTTGGCCGTCACACCAATCACCCCTTCTTTGGCGATGGCAGCTCCGTCATAGCGGGGTTCGCTGCCTGAGCCAGCCATTAGCCCACCACCATTGAAATAAATCAGCACGGGCAGCGCTTCGTCTGTTGTGGCAGCTGTGGTCCAGATGTTCAGATAGAGGCAGTCTTCGCTGCGGGCAGGACCGCGGAAAGACATATCACCGAAGATATCGGGCTGCATGGGGTCGTTGCCAAACTGCTTGGCATCGCGTACACCTTCCCATGGCTTGACAGGCTGCGGAGCCTTCCAACGGAGTTCGCCTACTGGGGCTTGTGCGAAAGGAACACCTAAGAATGTTTTCACACCGTTTTTTTCGAAGCCTTCAAGAATGCCATATTGAGTTTTTACCTGAAGGGAAACTTCTTCTTTTTTCGTGCAAGCACAAAGGGTTGCAATACCGGCGATGGCAAGCATCGCAATTTTCTTGATATTAGTCATCGCTTAATAGTTTATTTAAAAGATTAATAGTCTCAGATTGTTTATATATGTTATTAAATATAGGAAATGTCTGTAAATCAGCCAAAATTCTTTTTTTAATTCTCAGAAGAGTAATCCGAATACAAAATCAAACAATGCGTTCATCCACTGAGGGAATACCCAGAAGAACAGAATAATGATGACAAAACCTATCCAACCGCATATTTTTGTGAACAAGGGCGATGGCTTATTGCCTGTTATAATCTCGTAAAGCGCAAACACAATGGCGCCTCCGTCAAGTGGATAGATGGGCAGAATGTTCAATATAGCCAATATCAGAGACAATGCTATTATTGGCCAAAAAAAGTGATAGCATTCTGTTGACATGTGTGGCAGTGCGATATAGAGAATGAGGAAAGTGACCATGTTGAACAATACCCCCGCTGCAGAGATCAGGAGACGTTGCCATGCCGCTTTGTCTTCGATATATGGCGATGCTTTTGATGCCATTTCCGGACCATCTATTGCAAAACCGTTATCATCGATGCCTTCATCTGATTTTCGTGATTTGAATACCGTGAGACCTCCCAGTGGAAGAGCCCCCAGACTCCATTTGATATGTTGCCATGAACCACCTCCTGGTTTTGGTTTGGGTTTGTAACTAAGAAATGGCATGAAGAACACCTGCATCTCCTTAATGGCGCACCCGAACATCTTGCCGAAAATGACATGGCCCATCTCGTGAATGATAATTACGGCGAACAGGTAGAGAAAATAGGTCCAATCGGAAAAGACGCTCCCCCCTTGAAACATCATAAAACAGATGGCCACTCCCAAGAAAAGGCTGGTTGGATTGAATGTAAACCCGTCTCGGGGCTTTTCGCCATTATGGCCAGATGACGGTTGTTCCGGTCCCGTGTAATTGTCAGGCATCTGTTCGTCTTTGTATTCCATAGGGTAGGGTTGTTGAATCAGTCCACAAAAATATGAAAAAAATGAGAATTTTCAATGGTTAACGGTTTATATTTTGAATAAAGTTTCTATTATGGGGTGATAAAGATTCTTCCGAAAAAAACGCTGAATATTTTGAGATTACCATATAAACAGATTACCTTTGTGGGTCTTCTCGATGATTAAAGAAACAAGCGAAATGAAACAGCCGTATACAGTAGTGGTGCTTTTTGCCCTGATTATAGCATCTAGTTTGACCAGTTTTGGTAGTTTTCATACAACGAAGCGCCTGGTGACTGAAGATATGAACCAGGCTATGGTAAGAACATTTCAAGATCAACGGTCGGACGTTATCAGTGCCGATACAATACGTGTGTTCAACAGTCATTTGCAAATCGCGTCTTTAAGAGGTAAGGCCGTCTTGGAAGTAGACACTAAGGATGGCTTTAGCCCTCGTCCATACGTGTCGACAGCAACTATCCTCTCGCTGTCTGACCAACGGCCTTCAATGGTATTATGGTCGATGGCTCTACTATGGGGGCTCTTTTGCTTTTACCAGCATCGACAACGTATGCTGTCGGGGTTGTTTGGAGGACTAGTGATGCAAGATGGTCTATTTGTTGACGCTAAAGGCCGTGTGGTGAAACTAACCCCGATGCAACAACAACTGATGGAGATGTTGTGGCAGTCTCCATCGCATCAACTGTCGAAGACGGCTATTTGTGATGCCTTGTGGCCCAAGAAAGAGAATGCCAATGATACGCTTTATACGCTAATACGTCGTCTCAAACCTATTCTTGAGGAACATTCTGACCTAAAAATAGAAGTAGATAGAGGAAAGTCATATCGTCTGATTGCCAGGTAGTTAGGTGATTGTCAGACAAATGTCAGACAATTGTCAGTCTTTATTTTATGTGAAAGAAAACGCTCTTCATACCTTTGCTGAACAAATTGCAAAAGTATGAAGAGTTATTTATTGCTATGCCTATTGGCTGTTAATATCAGTGCCAATGCCCAAGAGATTAAAGAAGGAGAAACGCTACAGGAAGTAACCATTCAAGGTTCCAAAGTGGTTCAGCGCGTGGATGGGCAGACCATCTATCCTACGCGCCAACAACTGGAGAGTGCCACTGATGGTTATTCGCTGTTGTCGAAACTGATGCTGCCGCATCTACGCATCGACCCCGCGATGCATACCATCACCGCGCTTTCCAATCAAGGTGGCGTACAGGTTCGTATTAACGATGTTATAGCCACGAAAGAGGACTTGCTGGCTCTTGACATGAAAGCGGTTCAACATATCGACTATATCGACAACCCCGGAGTGAGATACGGTGAAGGAATAGGCTATGTCTTGAACATCAAGGTTAAACACGCTACTGGTGGCTATGACATTGGAGCCGACATGTCAAACACACTCACAACCATCAATGGTGAAGAAACTGTCTATGGGAAATTCAATCGTGGGAAAAGTGAATTGGGAGTATCCTATTCCTTGGATTATGGTAATTTCAAGGGTATGAAATATGATGAGAAGGCGACCTATGAGATGGAATCGGGAGAAAGACGCACAATCCTCCGCCATCAGCTGGATGGACAGGATAAGCACTTGAGTCATAACGCACAACTCACCTATAGTCTAAGTGATTCCAACTATGTGTATCAGTTGAAACTATCTGCCCGTCGTGACATTCCGCCCCATCGTACTTGGGAAAGATTCGACAATTATGAGAACTGTTCTTCATCTCGCACTTCATCGCCAGTGCTTGACCTTTATCTTCATCGTGATTTCAAACGGCATCAGTCGTTGTCAGCCAACGTGGTGGGAACATATATCAAGACAGACAGTTATTCTGAGCAAAACGAGGGAGGGGATTATGGCTACTATGTGGCGGGAAAGGCGTATTCATTATGGGCGGAGGCCATGTATGAGAATCGTCTAAAACCTTTTACCTTGTCTTTGGGCACCCAATATGGCCAACGATATATTAAAAATGTATACTCGGGCGATGCCAACGCATCCAACGCAATGCGCTCTTCTGTATTCTACTGTTTCGGACAGTTGCAAGGTCATCTGGGAAGACTCAACTACATGGGCGGTTTGGGTATAAGCACACGTTATTATCGTCAAGCAGGTTGGAATGACCGCTTCCTGTTGTTTCGCCCTAAGTTGACGTTTGCCTATCCATTGACAAAAAACTTGAAAATCAAATATGATTTCGAAATATCTCAGCATGTATCTCAGATAGCCCTTGTTAATGATGTCTCCATCAAATATAATGCTTTGGAGACATTGGTTGGCAATCCAGAGATCAAACCAAATCGTGTCATCTCGCACGATGTCCGTCTTACTTACTCTACACCACGGATAATGACGGAACTGCAAGGCTATTGGAGATTGAACGCTAATTGTAATATGGAAAAATACATCCGGCAGGACGGCCATTTTTACCAAACACAGACAAATGATGACAATGAATGCCGTTTTTTCTTCGTCCAAAGTTACAACCGATGGGAAATCATACCTGAGCGTCTATCCGCCACTATCTATGGAGGCGTTTGGCGTTATTTCAATTTCACTGATGATTATCGCCATACCTATACGGCCTTCAATGGCGGTGTCAATTTGGAAGCCTATCTAGGTAAGTGGACTCTTACGGCATATGCCGATAACGGTTGGAGTTTCATGGAAGGAGAACATCGTGGTCATCAGCCAGCGGCATGGTATCTTGCAGTGTCTTATCGTCTGAGGGATTTCACCTTTTCACTCTATGCCCAACAACCCTTCAGTGTGGAACCGCTCAGCCACAAGACAGAGGTCCTTAACCGACATATTAACAAGGAAGTGTCACAGCATAGTAGAGATTTCGGCAATATGTTGACGTTCAATATCACCTGGCATCTGTCGTCAGGTCGCAAATACCGTGATATCCAACGGACGATGAACCATCAGGATACGGAGACAGGCATTTTACAAAGCCATTGAGATAAGACAACACTTTGCTAAATAAGATGAAAATGCCGCAGTGCATTTAGGATGCCGTCCTCATCGACGGAGGTGGTTGTGTAATCCGCCTCTTGTTTGAGTGAGTCTAACGCATTCCCCATCGCCACGCCTATTCCTGCTCGCTTTATCATTGCCGTGTCGTTGCCCCCATCGCCAAAAGCCATCGTATTCCTGATGTCAAGTCCCAAGTGGGCAGCCATAACCACAATTCCTTCCCCCTTGTCCGCTCCTTTCGCCGTGATGTCTGTAAAAGCGGGATGCCAACGTCCAGATGTGCAACCTGACATTCGCTCCATCAATTCCCGCTCATATTCAGCGGTGAAGAACGGTGTGAGTTGCAATATTCGCTGTTCAAGCACCATGTCCAACGGTTTTGCTTGATTAAGATTCTCAACGGCAATCTCCTTTCGGAAAACCTTATCCACCTCGCCATGAGGGTCAAGCACTGCCACATCCCTTTCGCCAACGACAATCAATCCGTAGTTCTTTTCCTGGGCGTCTTTCACCAAGTAACGAACGTCATCTCTAGGAATATCCTTGCATCTCACCACCTCTTTGCCTACATAACAAAGAGCGCCATTGATGGTTACATAACCGTCTATGAGATGCTCGATGGCTCCAAGGTTGGTGATAATCAGTGGGGGACGGCCTGTCGAGATGAACACCTTGTGGCCGTTAGCCTTGGCTTGGGTTAGGGCAAATATGGTGGATGGTGGTATCTCATGAGTCTTAAAACTCACCAATGTGCCGTCGATATCGAAAAAGAGAGCGTATCTGTTTGTCTGTTGCCTCTCGAAGCATCTTTTGAACTCACTTTCGAAATTGGGAGTCAGGATGCCTTTGCCCATCGCCTCGCGTATCTCCTGCATCGTCCAAAAACGTCCACCGTCCAGTTCCTCCGCAGAAGGAAGTATCTCCTTGTCGTAAGTGGTTCGGCTAACATAAACCAGCTCCTTCTCACGGAGGCTCTCAAACACATACTTATCAATGAACTCAGGCACAAATGACGTGATACCCAATTCCTCGCGCACCTCACGGCGCAGCGCCTCATCAGGAGTCTCACCATAATCGATATGTCCTCCAACGGCGGTGTCCCATTTCCCTGGTTGTATGTCTTTCCACTCAGGCCGTCGTTGGAGATAGATGTCGCCCGCGGAATTGAACACATGCAGATGGACAACAGGATGCAGCAGTTTGGAGCCGCTATGACATTCTCCTCGTGTAGCGGAGCCTATCTCATTGCCGTTTTCGTCTACTATTGGAAATATTTCTTGCTGATTATCCATGCTCTTTTGTCTTGGTGCTGACGGGCAATCCTGCCTTTTTCATTGCAATGATATCGTCCCTTGATACCTAGATTGTTACGCTATTACACACTTAATCATAAAGTTGGGTGCAAAATTACGAAAAAACGATAAAATGAGTGTCCTTGACAAATATAAAAATGATAAACTGACGTTTGGGGCGTCATGGGAAATAGTATGTCATAGAATAATTAGAGGGAATTACAATGAAGTTTTTTGAAAACGGAGAATGGTATAAAAATATCATTTTCTTTTTAAATAGTTACATTCTACCTTTTTTAATGATGATTGTATGGACAAACTGAGAAAAACGCATTACTTTTGCACAGTTTTTAAGAAAGATAACAATGAAATACCGTCAACTGATTCTTGTTGGCCTTTTGGCCGTTGGCGCATCAACAAAGGCGCAGGTGGTAATCAATGAGATGATGCAATCGAACATCGACTGTATCATGGATGATTTGAATGAGTTTCCCGACTCTTGGGTGGAGCTCTACAACAGTGGCAATGAAGCCGTGAACTTGGGTGATTACAAGTTGGGCGTGAAAGACAAACCCGGCAAGGCATGGCAATTGCCCAGCCAGACACTTGGTGCCGGGGCGTATGTCGTGGTGTTCTGCGACAAGGAGGAGAATGGCCTTCACACCAGTTTCCGTCTGGAGTCGGGCAAGGATGGCAGCGTCTATCTGTTCCAGGGCAATGAGATTGTCGACAAGGTGGAGAAGATGAAGAAGATGCCCGCTCCCAACATCGCCTACGGCCGTGTGACCGACGGTGCCGACACATGGGGCTATCAGGCTACTCCCACCCCTGGCGCCGCCAACTGTGGTCAGGTATGCGAGTCCATTCTGGGTGAGCCCGTGTTCAGCCAGCCCGGATGTGTGCTGACATCCAACCAGACCATCCAACTGACACTCTCGCTGCCCGAAGGAGCACCCGAGGGAACGGTGATACGTTACACCACCGACGGAAAGGAACCCACAGCCCAAAGTGCGGTATATCAAAATCCTATCAATATCAGTTCCAGCAAAGCCATCAGGGCCAAACTGTTCTGCGATGGCTATCTCTCGCCCATTTCCACGGCACAGTCGTATCTCTTCCTGGGAAGGGAGATGACCATTCCCGTGATATCGATTGTCACCGACGACCGTTACATGAACGATGCGAGCATTGGTATCATCGCCAACAACCCCAACAAAGAGCACAAGAAAGACTGGCGTCGTCCCATCAACATCGAGATGTTCGATGCGCCGGCCAGCGAGAGCGTCATCAACCAACTCTGCGAGACACGCGTCATGGGTGGACAGTCGCGTGAACACGCACTCAAATCGCTCGCCGTATATGCCAACAAACGATTTGGCGTGAAGCGTTTCGACTATGAGTTCTTCCCCGACCAGAAACCAGGCTTGACGGATTTCAAGAGCATCATGCTGCGCAATGCCGGCAACGACTTCGGCGGACTCTATATGCGCGATGCCATCATCCAGCGAGTGATGGGCCAGAATGCCGACATCGACTGGCAGGCATGGCAGCCCGCCGTCGTTTTCCTCAATGGTCAATACAAGGGCATGCTCAATATCCGTGAACGCAGCAACGATGACAATATCTACACCAACTACACGAACGACCAAGGTGAGGGCCTCGAGGATATCGACATGATTGAAATCTCACAGGAGAACAGTCAGATGGTGGAGGAACTCAAGGCCGGCACGCTCGATAACTACAATGCCTTCAAGGCCTTCTATCACGAGGCAGGCCATACCATGGCCGAATACGACCAGTTGATGGACTGCCAGGAGTTTATGAACCTGATGATAATGAACCTCTATTACTGTAACCTCGACTTCCCCGGCAACAATCTCGTTATCTGGCGACCCATCGCCGACGGCGGTCGCTGGCGTTGGATAGCCAAGGACACCGACTTCGGTCTCGGTCTCTATGGACGTAGCCCGAGTTACAACACCATCGAGTGGATATACAACCCCAATTACGACTCTGGCAATGCTTGGGCCAACACCGCAGAGGCCACACAACTGTTCCGCAGCCTGATGGCCGATGTCGATTTCAAACGCCAGTTCATCGACCACTGTGCCATCTATATGGGCGACTTCCTGAATGAGAAGGGCACCCGTGCCATTTGGGACCCCATGGCCAGTCTGGTTAAGCCCGAACTCATCAA
>CAMZHP010000082.1 GCA_947306845.1 uncultured Prevotellaceae bacterium | reverse complement strand
CCCAAACTCCTAATCTCCCAAACTCCTAATCTCCTAAACTCCTAATAATATTCTCATGAACAAATCAAAAACATGGCTGACAATGGCACTCCTTGCCCTGTGTATGAGCATGAGTGCGCAGACTCTTTTCCAACATCCTTGGCAGGGCAAGCGTGTGGCTTATTTCGGTGACAGCATCACCGACCCCCGCAACAGTGGCTCTAAACAAAAATGGTGGAACTTTCTTCAGGAATGGCTCGACATCACACCTTATGTCTATGCCATCAGCGGCAGGCAGTGGAATGACATCCCCAACCAAGCGGAGAAACTGAAGAAAGAGCATGGCGATGACTTCGACGCCATACTTATTTTCATCGGTACCAATGATTTCAACGCCGCTGTGCCTATTGGTGAGTGGTACACCGTCACTGAGGACTCCGTCGAGGCTGCCGTCCATCGCGACAAGGCCAACGTGCTGCGCCGCCACCGCACGCCATCGATGAATAAGGACACCTACCGAGGGCGCATCAACATCGCACTCAAGCGTGTCAAGGAAATGTTCCCCCAAAAGCAGGTGGTGCTGATTACCCCCATCCACCGTGGCTATTTCTACGGCAACGAGAAGAACATCCAGCCGGAGGAGTCGTACACCAATGAGATCGGCGAATGGGTGGATGCATACGTGGAGAGCGTGAAGGAGGCTGCCAACATCTGGGCTGTGCCCGTCATCGACCTCAATGCCACCAGCGGCTTCTTCCCCCTCGTCAACGAGCACATCATCTACTGCCACAATGAACGCGACCAGCTTCACCCAAACGATGCCGGCCATGTCCGCATGGCCCGCACCATCATGTATCAGTTGCTCGCTCTACCGTGCACTTTCTAGAATTTAGAATTAAGGATTAAGAATTATGAATTATGATTACTCCTGTTTTTGAAAGTGAAGAATGAAGAGTGAAGAATTTCACTGCAAAAATGGTGGTGCTCATGTAGGGACGCGATGTATCGCGTCCGTCACGACACGCAAATCATATGTCTAAACTCCTAAACTCCAAAAATACTAATCTCTCACCTCTCACCTCTCACCTCTCACCTCTTATTTCTCACCACATGAAAAAAATACTGTTTCTGACAATGACTCTGTTCCTGGCAATGGCTGCCACGGCACAGGTGACCAACCTCCAAGGGATGGAGGATGTCAATAAAGTGAAGGACCTTACCCTCGATAGCCTCGACAAGGTAAGACAGGCGCGTGTCGCACCGGGCAGCAGCCGCAAGGGCAACAATCCCGTGCTTTTCCTCGTGGGCAACAGCACCATGCGCAATGGTACGCTGGGCAATGGCAACAACGGCCAATGGGGATGGGGCTACTATGCTGAGGACTTTTTTGACAAGAACAAAATCACCGTCGAGAACCAGGCACTCGGAGGGACGAGCAGCCGCACGTTCTACCGCATGCTGTGGCCTGACATCCGCAAGGCATTGCGCCCTGGCGACTGGGTCATCATCAGCATCGGGCACAACGACAATGGCCCTTACGACACAGGACGGGCACGGGCCAGCATTCCGGGCATCGACAAGGATACTGTGCTGCATGTCAACGTGCAGGAGATACACCGCAACGACACTACTTACCGCGCTGAGGATGTATACAGTTACGGAGGTTACTTGCGCCGCTTCATCAACGAGACGCGCGCGGCTGGTGCCTTCCCCGTGCTGATGTCGCTCACGCCGCGTAATGCTTGGGAGAACGGCCGTGTGGTGAGGAAGATTCACAGTGAGTGGTGCCAGAAAGTGGCAGAGGAGCAACAGGTGCCTTACATCGACCTCAACGACCGTTCGGCTACTTGTCTGGAAGGCTTCGGGCCAGAGAAGATGAACTACTATTTCTTCGGTGACAAGATACACACCAGTAAGTTTGGCGCCATGCTCAACGCACGTTGTGCCGCAGAGGGCATCGCCGCCTGTGACCACCCGTGGATAGCCTATCTCAAGTCGTGTCTCATCAACGTGGAACTGCCAACAGTCAATGTGCAGCGCGAAGAGGGCAAGCCCGTGGTATTCACCACCGGTGACAGCACCGTGAAGAACACCGATAAGGACAAGGATGGCATGTGGGGCTGGGGTGCCGTGGCGGAGGATATTTTCGACACGAAGAAAATCACTGTCGTCAATGCAGCCATGGCAGGACGTTCCTGCCGCACCTTCCTCAACGAGGGAAGGTGGGACAAGGTTTATAATAGCTTGAAGCCTGGCGATTTTGTACTCATCCAGTTCGGCCACAACGACGTGGGGGCCATCGACAGCCTCAAGGAGCGGGCGGACATCAGGGGCACGGCGGACAGTTGCCATGTCTATAAGCTGAAGTCCAATGGCAAGTATGAGGTGGTATATACTTTTGGTTGGTATCTGCGCAAGTTCATCAACGACGTGCGTGAGAAGGGGGCCACCCCCATCCTCGTGTCGCTCACCCCGAGAAACATCTGGCGTGACGGACACATCGAGCGCCGCAACGACAGTTATGGAAAATGGTACCGCGAGGTGGTGGAGCAGACGGGCGTGGAGTTCGTCGATGTCCACAACATCACCGCCGACAAGTATGACAAATTGGGTGAGAAGCGTGTGGCTGAGTATTTCAATCACGACCATACCCACTCCTCGCTCAAGGGAGCAAAGGCCAATGCCCAAAGTGTGCGCACAGGACTTAAGCAAATCAAATCTCCTTTGGCGAATTTTTTGAAATAGTGGAGGAGTTTGAAAGACCTATATCTTTTGCAAAAACAGACCAAAAAATTTGGATGATTCAAAAGAATATCATATTTTTGTATTTCATAAAATATGAAACATAAAACATGAAATATAGAATATGAAATTGGAAAACCCTTTTCCTGAATACGGCTACTTTGGAGCAGCGTATTTCTGCGATCGTGAGCAAGAGACAGAAACATTGGTGAGCGCTTTGCGGAACGGCAGTAACGTGACGCTGATGGCTCCACGGCGCATTGGAAAGACCGGATTGATTCATCATGTCTTTGATAGGATGAAGTCAATGGATAAGAGCGTTCAGTGTTTCTATGTAGATGTGTTCCCCACTAAGACTTTCAGTCAGATGGTGCAGTTCATTGCCAATGCTGTTATGGGCAAACTTGACACTCCTTCTAAGTCTCTCAAACGGAAGTTAGAACAATATGTGGCGGCACTGAGGCCAACGGTGACTCCCGATCCGATCACGGGTATGCCGGCCTTCAGTTTCAATGTGGTTCCTGACAATGCACGCGAAACACTTGCCCAAGTCTTTGAGTATATCAAGGAGTCCGGACGGCAGTGCTATCTTGCCATCGACGAGTTTCAGCAAGTGAGCCATTACAGTGAGATTGGTGCCGATGCTTTCATCCGTTCAATCATCCAGTTTATTCCAAATGTCCACCTCATCTTCTCTGGCAGTCAGCAGCATTTATTGGCAGAAATGTTCATGTCGCCCAAACATCCCTTCTTCAACAGTTCGCAAATCATGACCATCAAGGAGATAGATTCAGAGAAGTATTGGAAATTTGCCAATGACTTCTTCTCAAAGCAGGGACGGTTGATGCTTCAGGATGTTTTTGCCTATTTGTATGACATGGTGGATGGTCAGACATGGTATATCCAAAAGATACTCAACCGTCTTTATCGGACGCCCAAAAAAGAACTCAGTCGGGATACTGTGAATATGGTTGTCAATGAGATTCTTGCTGAGCAGGAAATTAACTATCAGAACAACTACAACCTACTGACAGAGAATCAAGCCTTACTCCTAACTGCCATCGCACGGCAGGGGGTGGTCAGTGCACCCACTTCACTCGAATTCGTCCTTCGTTACCGATTGCCGGCTCCCAGCAGCATCAAACTTGCACTCAAGTCGCTGCAAGATAAAGAGTACGTTTATCAGACACCTCAGGGAGACTATCTTGTCTATGACCGTTTCTTTGGAATGTGGCTGAAACGACTGGCAGGTTGAATTTGTTGATAGTATCTCATCTATGAGGTCGTTTTCCTTGTTTTATACATTACAATTAAGTTCTGAACATGAGGAAGATATTCTTGTTTTTTGCTTGCCTGATGGCAGTCACTGCCATTGCCCAGGAGCAGCGGCCGTGGGAGGAATTGTGGTCGCAATGGTCGACAGCGGAGGATATCGACAGCGAGGGATGGGAAGACACTTATGAGATGCTCACCGACCTGGAGGAGTCGCCATTGGATATCAACACGGCCACCCGTGAGCAATTGGAGCAACTGCCTTTTCTCAGTTCGCAGCAGGTGGAGGATATTCAGGAGTATATTTATCGCTACGGCAGCATGAAGTCTGCGGGGGAGTTGGCGATGATTCCTTCCATCGACTACACCACCCGAGCCTTGCTCAGCCATTTCATCGTCTGCGGAGAGAAGACCGTCACCAATCGGTTGGACTGGAGCAAGGCGCTCCGCTACGGACAACACGAACTGATGGCGACAGGCAATATTCCCTTTTATGAGCGGCGGGGTGACAATGGGGCGTTTTTGGGCTATCCCTACCGCCACTCACTACGCTATAAGTTCACCTACCGCGACCAACTCAAGGTGGGATTCCTGGGGGCGCAGGATGCCGGTGAGCCGTTTTTTGCCAACCGCAACGGAGCGGGCTACGATTTCTATTCTTTTTATGCGGAGGCCCATCGGTTGGGGTGCCTCAAGACTTTGGTCGTAGGACGTTACAGGGCGGCTTTCGGGATGGGACTCGTCATGGGCAACAGCTTTAGTGTGGGCAAACTTTCGGTGCTTTCCAACCTCGGCAAACAGGCATATGGCTTGAAAGCACATACATCTCGCAGTGCGGCCCGTTACCTGCAGGGAGCTGGAGCCACCGTAGAGGTGGCGAAAGGGGTGGAGGTCAGTGCATACGCCTCGTGGCGTAAACTGGATGCCACGCTGAGCGATGACGGTGCCATCGCCACTATCCGCACTGATGGCTATCACCGCACAGAGACGGAGATGGACAAGAAGAAAAACGCGTCGCAGACGGCCGCTGGGGCACATGTGGGATACCGGATTGGTGGATTCCGCCTGGGGGCTACGGCGGCTTATACAGCGTATGACCGTTCGCTGCAACCTGACACGGCGCAACGCTACCGCCGTTACTATGCGTCGGGTAAGGATTTCTGGAATGTAGGGGTCGACTATGGTTATACGGGTCATCTGTTCACGGTACACGGAGAGACGGCTACGGGCGGTTGTGGCGCTCTCGCCACCATCAACATGGTGAGTTTCACTCCATCATCCGAACTCACCCTGACGGGACTGTATCGTTTCTATGGTATGAAATACCACGCGCAGCATGCGCAGAGCCTGAGTGAGGGGAGCCGTGTGCAGAATGAGAGCGGTGCCTATCTGGGTGTGCTGTGGCAGCCTGTGCGCGACCTTCGCCTGACTGCCTACAGCGATTATGCGTACTTTCCTGCACCCACCTTTCAGGCTCGGGTGGCCTCGCATGCATGGGACAACCTCTTGCAGGCGCAATATGACAAGGGCAAATGCTCGCTGACAGCCCGTTATCGAATCAAAATGCGGGAGGAGGACAATGATGCCGGCGATGCACTTGTCACGCATACCACGCATCGCGCTCGTCTCGGAGGGTCTTTCAAAAGCGGTGCATGGCGCATGGGGACTCAGGCTGACTGGGCATATAGTGTGGCGGAGGAGAACAGTATGGGGTGGATGGTGTCAGCCAATGCGGGCTATTCCTATCGGTGGTTGCGATTGACGGGTTCGGTGGGGTATTTTGACACTGACGACAATGATAGCCGTGTCTATGGGTATGAACAGGGGGTGCTTTATTCCTATGCCTTCCGGTCATACTCAGGAGAGGGCATTCATGGTTCCATCGCCGCCCGCGCCGATGTGGGGCCGCTGATGCTCATCGCCCATCTATCCTACACCAATTATTTTGACCGCGACCACATCTCTTCCGGATGGCAGCAAATCAACCGCTCGTCAAAAACCGACTTGGAATTGCAAGTGAGGTGGCGTTTCTGATGTACTCTCGGCTCTCAATTCAATAGCATGCAGAGTTACGCTGATTTCATTGGCTGGTATTTTGTTCACTAAATGGTGTTACACCATTTGGTGAACATATAATACAATTCTTTATTTCATTTATTTTAAGGTATTTAGTTAAATGTTATTAATGTTCACCACTTGGTGAACAATATATTTGTCTACATTTGTTTTTTTAAATATATTTGTAGGCAAAATAGAACTATTTATCATCAATGAGCAAACCATTTATCTATGGAATGTCAGTAGAGGGTGAACACTTTACTGACCGAGAGTTTGAGACAAAGCGCCTTCTGTTGAATTTTGAGAGCGGTGTCAATTCCATCCTCATTTCTCCACGTCGGATGGGCAAAACATCTTTGGTGAAGAAAGTCAAGAGTCTCGCTGAAAATGATACCTTGAAAGTGGTGTATATGGACATTTACAAATGTCGGACGGCCTTTGAATTTTACGAGAAATATGCATCAGCCGTTATTCAGTCAACCGCAACAAAGGTGGAGCGAATGATTGAAAACGCTAAGGAGTTCCTGCTTGGGGTGGTTCCTAAAATTGTATACAGTCCTGAGCCTGCCTCTGAAATCTCCTTGTCTTTAGGATTAAATCCTCATTCAAATGACCCCGAGGAGATACTCAACTTACCAGAAAAGATTGCCCGCAAGCGAGGCATACAGATAGTGGTTTGTATCGATGAGTTCCAGCAAATAGGAGAAATGCCAGACTCCTTGACTCTGCAGAAGACTATCCGCAGCGTTTGGCAGCATCATCAACAGACATCTTATTGTCTTTTTGGCAGCAAGCAACATTTGATGAGCCACCTTTTCTATAGCCGCAAGATGCCGTTCTATCAATTTGGTGATATGTTTTTCCTTAGTAAGATACCCACAGAAAAATGGGTTCCTTTCATAAGAGATCGGTTCCGAACAGCAGACAAGACAATTTCTGAGGAGGTAGCCAAGAGAATCTGCACCACAGCGGACAATTATTCGGCCTACGTACAGCAGTTGGCATGGAATGTTCTGACAATGACTGAAAAGGAAGCAACAGAACAAACGTTTCATGAGGGGTTGGACGCAACGCTCGCGCAGGTATCACCTCTCTATGTGGAGCAGACCGCCAACTTGACATCTTATCAACTCAATCTTTTGCGCGCAATCTGTTACGGATATCACAGGGATTTCGGCAAGCGGGAAGTCGCAAGTCAATTCAATATGGGTTCCCGGTCCAATTTCCCCAAACTAAAGAAAACACTCATAGAGCGTGAGTTCCTTGAAGAGAGGGAGGATGGATTGTTTATATCTGACCCCCTTTTTGCTGTATGGTTTGAAAAGAACATGATGTAGTGTTCAGATATCCAACTATGACGGCAGTCCGATCTGCCTCACCCGTGCCTCAAAGGTGTCACGGTCGGTGGCGGCGCTGCTCTTCAGGCGGGCGCGGTAGTTGTAGATGGTGTTGACGCTGTAGTTGAGGAACTCTGCGATTTTTGAACTGTCGTCGATGCCGAGGCGGATGAGGGCGAGGATGCGAAGGCCCGTGTTCATCCGTTTGTTTTTCTCCAGTTCCATCTGCTCCTCGGGTTTGAGCAGTTTGTTCACCTCTGTGACGAAATCAGGAAAGAGATGCAGGAAGGCGGCATCGAAACTCTCATAGAGCTGCTCCAGTTGCTGCGTCTTGGAGTCTTGTCCCCTTGTGGTGTCATAGAGTGCCTCGTATTCATGGTTCTTGATCATTTTGTTGACCCGCTTGCGGAACTGGTCCATCTTGTCGATATAGAGGGAGCAGAGTCGCATGAAACGTCCCACATACTCCTCTTTTACTTTGTTGGATTCTGCCAGTTGGGCATTGAGGGCATGCAACTGCACGTTGACATCCTCCAAAGCCTGGTTCTTCTCCGACAATTGTGTGTTGGCGGATGCCAGCAGGTCATTGCTTTTCCTGAGGTTGTGCTGTGCCGCTGCGAGGCGTTTTCGCTGTCGGTTGACATAGAAGAGCGTCGCCATCAGCAAGAGGGCGAGGATGCTGATGCCTGCGATGGTGTGCGTGAGTCGGTTGCGGTTGCGCTCGCTCCGCTTTTTGTAGTCATTGGCGATGGTGGAGAGGAGAGGGGCTATCTGTGAGTTGCGCTGCCGTGACCCATAGCGGTTGGTGCAGTCGCTGGTGAAACTGATGTAGCGGTACGACCGGTCGATGTCGCCTTGGAGCATCAGTTGGTTGGCCATCTCCCACAGTGACCCTTGGTCCATGGTGGCATTGCGCACATCAGCCAAGGCAGATTCCGAGAGCCAGTACATCATCTCGGTGGTGTCTTTCTGCGACATGTATTCCAGGTAGCGGTAGAGGGCGACGAGGGCATAGCGGTGGCTGCCCCGTTTCACCTGTTTGAGCCATTGGTCGTTGATGGCCATCGACTCCTGCAGGTTGCCTTCGTTGCGGGCCACCATCTCGCGCCGCAGCAGGGCATCGTCGGAATTGGCGGGCAACGTGGCGAGCATCAACTGCTCATAGTGCTGCGCTTTTTCTTGATAGTGCTGACGCATGTCTTCGACACGTGTGTAGTAGGCGAGTTCATTGTACACATGGCAGTTGGCCTCATAGTATTTTCCCAGTGCCTCAGGGTCGAGTAGGGTAGGGTTGACTTGACTGAGGATGGCGAGAGACTCATCATACATGCCTGTGTTGGAGCAACTTCGTGCGAGCAGAGCTCGGCATCTGCCTGCATCGGATGGTCGGTTGAGTTTCTCGGCCAGTGTGATGCACTCGGTAAGATAGTGGATGGCGGAGTCGTTGACAAAGGCATGGTATTGCTCATAGAGCCTGTATGCAAGGCGGTAGCGCGCGCTGTCGGTGGTGGCCGTCTGCCATTGTTCGCGCAGGTTGTCGGCCTCCTGCTCACGGGCTTCTACATACTGTGGGAAGCGGACTATCTCCTCATCGAGGCATCGGTAGATGGAGTCGAGGTTGTGTTGTGCCAATGCCCGTCCCCCTAAGAGGACGAGCACGGCAAACACAAAACATTTTTTTAGTTCATACTTCATAGTCATAGTTCTTTGTTGGCAGACGAGACCACAGTTTATCATCCATCGTTGTCGGACGCGATACATCCAGTCACCGTTATCGGACGCAATACATCCAATCCCTACCCTTGCATAGCAGAGGTAATCATAATTCTTAATTCTTAATTCTTAATTCTTGATTACCTCAAACTTCCACTTGCTGGTGAGGCGGTCGGAGGCATTGCCCACAAGGGCTTCGAAAGCACCGGGCTCCACCACCCACTCATGGCTGCGGTCGTCGTAATAGCTGAGGGCATCGCGACCGATGGTGATGCTCACGTCACGTGTCTCACCAGGTTGGAGCCACACCTTGGAAAAGCCTTTGAGTTCCTTGCGCGGTCTGGGCAGCGATGACTTCAGGTCGCTGATGTAGAGTTGCACTACTTCGGCACCGGCGCAGTTACCGGTATTGGTGACGGCGACGGTAAAGGTAATGCTGTCGTCGGCAGTCATCTTTTTGCGGTCGGCAGAGACTTTTCCCAAGCTGAATGTAGTGTAGCTCAGGCCGTGACCGAAGGCGAACAGGGGTTTGACCTTGTAGTAGTCAGCACCGCGGTAACCCATGAAGAGACCCTCCTTGTATTCCTCGTCGATGATATCGTGCTGCTCGCGCCAGATGCCGGGGAAGGCGTTAAGGCGGTGGGCAGGCACATCGTTGAGTTGGGCAAACCAAGTGAAGGGGAGTTTGCCGGAGGGATTGGCCTTGCCGGTGAGGACATCGGCGAGGGCGTTGCCTGCCTCCGAACCGATGAACCACCCCTGGACGATGGCGGCCACACGGTCTTTCCAAGGCATGGCGACGGCATTGCCGGAGATATTGACAAAGATGAGGTTGGGATTGACCTCGGAGAGGCGCTCCATCAACTTGTCCTGTCCGTAGGGCAGTCCGTATTCCTTGCGGTCGTGGCCCTCACAGTCTTGGAAATTGCTCTTGTTGAGTCCGCCGAACACCACCACATAGTCTGCTCCGCGGGCCTTGGACACGGCCTCTTCGAGGAGCGCCTCAGCCGACCGTGTCTCTGCGATGCTGCGGCCCACATTGACGCCGTTGTAACTCTGTATTGTGTCACCTACATAGCCGCGGGCATAGTCGCAGGTGATACCGGCGGCCTCACAACATTGCTGCAGGGCGTCAAGGGGAAGGATCTCGTGCTGCACCTTGAGAGATGAACTGCCACCGCCCACGGTCATCATCTTGATGGCGTTCTCGCCGACAACGAGGATGCGGTGCTTGCCGTCCAACCGCATGGGGAGCACATTGTTCTTGTTCTGCAGCAGGACAATGCCTTCTTGGGCTATCTTCCGGGCAGCCTCATAGTGGCTCTCTGAGCAGAGGAATCCATGTCCGAGGTCCTTACGCATGTTGGTGCGGAAGAAGAGGCGCAGCACGCGACGCACCTTGTCGTTGAGTTCCTTCTCGGTGTATTTGCCCTCGCGGATGCCTTTCTTGTAGGCATCCGCCATGTAATAGAGATCATAGGCATTGGTCTTGCCCATTGTCAGTCCGTCGGTCCAGGTGCCGAACTCCAGGTCGAGACCGTTTTTCACCGCCTCGTCGGTGTCATGGCAACCACCCCAGTCGGAGACGACCACGCCGTCGAAGGCCCAGTCGCGCTTGAGGATTTGGTTGAGCATGATGTCGTTGTGGCAGTTGTGCTGTCCTTTGTAAAGGTTGTATGCGCCCATGATACCCCAGGTTTTGCCTTCGGTGACGGCGGCCTTGAAGGCGGGCAGATAAATCTCATGAAGGGCGCGGTCGCTGACGATGACGTTCACCTGATGGCGGTATTCCTCATCGTTGTTGAGCGCGTAGTGCTTCACACAGGCGGCGACACCGTTGGACTGCAGTCCTTGGATGTAGGGCACCACCATGCGGCTGGCCAGATAGGGGTCCTCGCCCATGTACTCGAAGTTGCGACCGCCCAGCGGGGTGCGGTTGATGTTGACACCGGGACCGAGAATCATGTTCTTGCCGCGGTAGAGGGCTTCCTCGCCGAGGCTGACACCATAGAGACGCGCCATCTGGGGGTTGAAAGAGGCGGCTAGACAGGTGAGGGCGGGAAAGGCCACACACGAGTCATTGGTCTGACCAGCCTGCTCCCACTCGTCCCACAGTACGTCGGGGCGCACGCCATGCGGACCGTCATCAGTCCAGAATTCGGGGATGCCGAGCCGTGGGACACCGGCGGAGGAGAACTTGCTCTGTGCGTGGATGACGGCGAT
>CAMZHP010000081.1 GCA_947306845.1 uncultured Prevotellaceae bacterium | reverse complement strand
ACTTTGTTGAGTGTCTCGTCGTAAGCTTTTGCAAGCTCTTCTTGGCTTGTTTCGCCCATTGTGCCATTCTCAAATTCTTCCCAGTTGAAGTCTTCGAGCGGCTGGACATTTTTAAAGTTAGACATAAATGTGAATTAAAAAAATAAATGAATTAATAAAGTTGGACTTTATGTTGATCGAAAATCGGCTGCAAAGGTACTCAAAAATCAGCAAATAACATCATCTTGCGACTTTTTATTTTCTCAAAATCAATGAGTTTCTGAATATTTAAAGAATATTAACGAAGTATCTTTCTTCCTCCAGTGATATAGATACCTTTTGAGGAGGGTTCGCCCATGATGGGACGGCCAGAAAGGTCATACCATTTCTGTGTGGTGGTAGGCGGCAAGGCAATGGATGCTATTCCGCTGCTATTATTATCCACTGAAGCGAGGAAGCGTATAGCGTCGAATCGTTGGCCGCTGACGAAGAACTCCATGCCTGTGTCCACATGTTTGCCGTTGAGAAGTGACGGATAGAACGTCACCTGCTCTCCGAAGTTGCTTTCCGCGATTTGGTAATTCTGGAAAGGCACCACCTCATCATGGGTGCTGTGGTAGAGGCAGACGGGATGAGTGGGAATCCATCCCGTGGTGAGATTGTTGTTTTCAAGGGCCCTGTGCAGGTCCTTTGCCGGAGTGCCGCCTTCGGGCAAAGGAATGTTTCTGGTGGAATAGTCGGGATATTTGTCCAGCAACTCACTGAAATAGTCATATAGCTCAGGTTTCAGAATGTTTCTCAGTATTACCTTGCCACTGCTGGTCAGCACCGACTTGTAATAGGTGCTGTCACCGTCCTTTCCATTCTTGTAAAAATATCTCCAAGCGGATATGATGTCATCGATAGTCATGTCCTTGCTGGCTATCCAATTCAGCACCCCAGTCTCTAAGAAACGCTCATTCAGGAAATCGCTTACCTGGTGGTTGGCCAATTCCTCATCATAGTCGCACATGGCTTTCAGCATAAGGGGAATGACCACGGGTATGGATATCTCCTTTTCTTTACGGTCCTGTTCCATGTAATCGAGGATGGTGACAAGTGGGGAGTAGGGGCCGTCGCCGCAGAGAGAACCAGCCAGGTGCAGCTCACTGCTGAGGCCCTGCTCCTCGATGAAGCGCTGAGTAGCCAAGGCCACGGCACCACCCTGTGAGTATCCCGTACAGATGGTGCGCCAGTCCTGGCGGAAAGGTAGCCTGATACTCTCCAGTTGGATGTCGTTTTGGTAGAGCTGAATGCCATAGCGCACAGCATCGGTCACCTGCCTTGCTGTGATTTCGCTGCACAGATAAGGGTGAACCCTGTCTTTTGTGATGCCATAGCCTTCGTAGTCTGGAAGAATGACAAGATTATGGTAGGCAAGGTCTTTTTGGGTGCCGAGATTGCTGCTGGCGAGGGACATGGTAAGGAAGATATCACTGAACATGTCTCCCGAGGTATTGTATTCCGTAGGACAGTCCTTGTTGGCGGTGATGGTGATGTGGCATCCGGCGATGACATTGTTGATCTCTGCCTCGTCGCCACCTCCGTCGGGCATACAGGCCAACGCAGAAAGTGTCACAGGTTGGCCGTCGCCGCTTGTTGAGGGGTAGTTGAACGAAAACCAGCAGATGTTGAATGCCCGGCTGGTGCCTTGGTCATAAAAACCAGGCTCATCTCCGGGCGCACCGCTCCATCTTAGCGTTGCATGACCGATTTTTGTTATTTCCTGCGCGTTGAGACAGATGATGGCCATGTAGGCTGCCATGGCCACCAATATCATCTTTTTCATTGTCTGTATCTCGTTACTTTGTTTTGTTCCTACCCCAAAGCTCCTTTCTAATAATGGATTATTGTGGTGAGATAGCTACCTTCTTGCCGTCAATGATGTAAATTCCCGGTCGTAGTCCCTGCACATGTGATGCTTTGTCGCGTACACGACGGCCTTGCAGGTCATAGATGCCTTTGGATGTGGGGTGGGAGATGGGAATGCTGACAATGCTGCTTGGCTCTTCTTTCACTTCCTTGTAGGCCCATGCTGTACTGCCTGTGGTGGTTGCTCCCGTGAAGGCGACGGCTCGCTGGCGCTTGGGCTCCATGGTTTGCATCACCAAAACTCCTTTGTAAATGACGTTGTTGACTTTCAAGGTCATATAGCTGGTGCCGGGTGTGATTTCCCAGGTGCCTGTTCTGTCGCCGCTGATGGTGCCGTCAGCATTGAGTGTGATGTTCACTGGTGTGCCCAGTTCCTTCTCCTTATGGTTGAGGCCATAACGGTGAATCAGCAGCTTGAAGTCGCCGACGATATAGTCGGTGCCAAACAACTCTTGGGTGGCGATGTCGTTGTCGGTGGTTATCTCTCCTGTGTACTCAAATGGGGCGGCACAAAGCCAGCCATCCTGGTTGAGGAAGACTTGATGGACACGCACCTGATGGCCCTCTCCTCCATTCTGGAAGCGGGTGTGATAGACCAGGTAGGTGCGCCCGTCAGGGGCGGCGATGATGGAGTTATGACCCTGCGAGCGCTCGCCGTCGGGCATGTTGCCCCAACTGCCATAAGCTCCGAAAATGTTCTCACCACGGGTGTCTGAGCTGGGACCGAAATTGAGCTTGTAGGACGTGAAGATGGCGTTGGTGCCTTTAGGGTCGGTGTAGGGACCGTCGGGATGGATGGCTCGGAAGACCCTCATTTGGTATCCGCCGGCTTGTTCCAAACCGCCGTAAGTGATGAACATGTAATAGTAGTCGCCGATGTGTTCGATGTAGCTGGCTTCTCCCGAGACATACCAGCCGCCACCGATTTTCTTGCCGTAATAGGGGTCGCTGTTGGTGTTTTGGCCTGACCCCTGGAGGGCATAGGTGGTGTCATAGTCGCGCAGACCGTTGTCTTCATTGAGCTTCAGAATCCAGATGCCGCCGCTCCAGGAGCCGTATGACATCCAGAGCTGTCCTTCCTCATCATAGAACACACAAGGGTCGATGCAGTGGGGAAGGTAATCGCCCCATTTATTGCCGCGATTGTAGCGTGAGGGCAACGCGTTCTGTTTCCCGATAACCATCTCCAGGTCGGTTTTTTTATAGCTCACACCTTCGTTGTTGGACACGTTGAATCCGCTGATGACGACGGGGGCCTGATAGCGGTAGGGACCACGGATGTTGTCACTCGTCAGCAAGATGATGCTGGAGTTCCACCTCGGACCGTTGATGCTTAGGTACATGCACCATTTCCCCATCTTTTTGTTCCAGATCACGTCGGGTGCCCACATGTTGCCGTTCACATTGTAGCCTTCTCCATAAGCTGCTGACCACTGCATGGCATTGAAATTGGGAAATTCCACTTCTTGACCATTGATGGTCACTGAGGTGACTTCTTGGTTGATGAAGGCATCTTGGTTGGAGGCATTCCGTGATTTTTCCGTGGCCCATGGCGCGGTGAAGGCAGACCAACTCATCAGGTTCCTCGAAGAGGCTGAGGCGCGGTGGCTTCCGAAGATATACCAATAGTTATTGTCTTCGACATATACAATCGATGGGTCGTGCACCGAAACGCGGTTCATCGTGATGGTTCCCTGTCCCATCATGGTCAAGGGGACGATGGTCCATAAAATAAAGAAAAGTCGTTTCATGTTTCCTGTGTATGCTTTAGTTTTTCGTTGTTTATTGTCATCAGTGCTCTGTTTCCTCCCACCTGAGCACGCTACCATTGCGACGGGCTGGGTCGCTGCCCTTGAAGTCCATGGAGTAAGGGCTTCCTGTAGTGGGACTTTTCCCGACATACAGATGATTGCGCAAGGAGAGGAGCATGAACTCTTGGTTGAGATAGTCTTGCCAGAGAAACACCTCTGCTTCGTCGGGGTCGTTGGTGAAGCGGACATCACCAGGGAGGCCTTCGCCATATACCTTGACATATCGGCCGTCAACACACTTCAGCGACACCTTTCCTGAACCTTTGTCAATGAGTTGGAACTGTGTTCGCGGACTTCGGTCATCGGCACGGGTGTCATAGAGCAGACCATGGGGGTCGCAGACGGCAGGGCGGTTGGTCGCTACATTGATGATTCGGAATGTCTTGTCAAAGGGGATGTTGTTTGAGCGATTGGCCATGGGCTCCTCGACGGTGAAATTGTCAAAATCGGCGTATCCGCCATTCTTACCTTTGATATTGAAGGCAAAGAGGGCATGACGAGAGCCTTGGAAGGTGATGAGCTGGTAGCTGAGTGGCATCATGCGGCCCAACGTCTGGAAAGTGATGCCGTCGGTGGAATAGGCGTATTGGGCTTGGTCATTGTCGTAATCGCCGATGCAGCGCAACCAGATTTTGCCCGTAGGAAGGCTGATTTCTGTGTCGGTGGTGTCGTTGGTGAGTTGCTCAAAGCATCTCAGGGTGAGTGTCTTGCCGCTTTTCACTACACCAATCCATGAACAAGGAACGTTGATGTTGCCAAGTCCGGCCACGTCGCCATCCTTCAGTCCTTTCACGCTGAGTTCCACGGTAGTGGTGCTCCGCGGACCTATCACACGTTGGGTGAGGGTGTTGCGGGCCCACATCAGTTGTTCTGCAGGCATGGAGTTCAGTCGCAGACGACCGCCTTTCAGACTCCACATCCTGTCATCGGGATTGTGGTTCCACTGCCACACACGGCCAAGTGTCTTGCCATTGAAGTTGTCACTGCGCACATAGGGGGCATGTGGCTTCTCCGTAGTCTGCCCGGTGGCTGGAATGCCCATCTTCGTGCCGGGATTGAACCACGTGCGGGGAGCGCGTCCATAGTTGCCTTTGAGACCCACCATCGGCCAGCCGTCCTCCCATGTCATAGGCATCAGGCAAACTGTTCTGCCTATTGAGTGGAAATCCTGCATGAGCAAAGCCCACCACGATCCGTCAGTGGCCTGCACGATACCGCCCTGATGGGCATTGGAGCAGGCGGTGGCATCTTTGTCCAGTGGGCCAAGGCCAAACTTGGTGCCGTCGTGTCCGATGCGGTAGGTCTCGCCCCTGGGTACCTGTGTGAGTGAGGCTGCGTGGTAGCCATAGGTCTCGTCAGCAGTGATGACGCGAGTCTCATAGGGACCCCAGATTGACTTTGAGCGTGAGCAGAGGGTGCGGCCATTGGGACGGTAGTCGGTGGAAATCAGGTAATACATGCCGTCGATTTTATACATGTGGTGTCCTTCGCCCACTCCGTTTCCCTCTGGGATGATGGTTCTTGTGGTTCCGTCCTTCGGACCACTCATATCGGGTTCCAGCTCGGTGCATTTCACCTCTCCATAGCCATGGATGGCATAGATTTTCCCGTCATCATCAAAGAGAACGCTCAGGTCGTAGATATTGCCTTTCATGTTGTGGTGCTCCCAAGGCCCGCGGATGTCTTTTGAGGTATAGCACTGCAGGCCTTTACCATTGACATTTGTATAGACGTAGAACTGGCCGTTGGCATAGCGGATACAGGGTGCCCACACTCCTTGACCATAGATTTCCTCATGATTTTTCAGGGAGAAACGGTCCTCGATAAAGTCGAATCGGTCGAAGCAGTAAGATATATTCTCCCAGTTGACCAGATCCTTGGAGTGAAGGATGACCAGTCCCGGCACACTGTGCATGGTGGTGCCTGCCAGGTAGTAATCATCTCCTACGCGAAGGATGTCGGGGTCGCTGAATTCGTCGTAGAACAGAGGGTTGGTAAAGGTGCCGTTGCCATTGTCGGCAGTCCATGATACTTGTGCATCTGCTTCAGCAAAGCAGAAGAGGAAAAGAAGAATCGGCGTGATTAATCTCATTTGATAGTTTGTTTTAGGATTGCTTCAGGCTACAAAATTATAACATTTCGCTTGCATGGCAAAATGAATGGGCGAAAAAAAGCACATTCCGTAGAATGTGCCTTTATAAATGTGAATTTTATTCAATGGTCAGTAACCGCTGCCCATCGGTCTGTTCGTCAATATGTATTCTGACGGCATCGTCGGGAAGCAGCTCCTCCATGAGTTCTGGCCATTCAATCAGGCAAAGACGGCCGCTGTAGAAATAGTCCTCATATCCCATGTCATAGACTTCTTCCAATTTTTTGATGCGGTAGAAGTCAAAGTGGTAGATGGGGCCAGTAACGGAATGATATTCATTCACAATGGCAAAAGTGGGCGAGGTGATGACATCCTCGACGCCAAGTTCCTCGCAAACAGCCTTGATGAAAGTGGTCTTGCCTGACCCCATCTTCCCATAAAAGGCAAATATAGTGTGGTCGCCCATTTGGGCGATAAAGGCGCGTGCGCTCTCACGGATGCGCTCCAGTGAGGGTATCTGAATAGTGGTCATGTTTTATCGCTTACGGGGGGTTAATGTGACAATGGGGATGAGCATCTCCTCCATGGAGATGCCGCCATGTTGGAAGGTGTCTTTGTAATACGACACGTAGTAATTATAGTTGTTGGGATAGGCGAAGAAATCGGTTCCTGTGGCGAACACATAGGTGGTGCTCAGGTTGGGAGCTGGCAGTTGGGCCAATTTGGGATTTTTTACCACAAACACATCTTTCTGACTGTAACTCAGATTCTTGCCCAACTTATATCGTAGATTGGTGTTGGTGTTGCGGTCGCCGATGATTTTGATAGGCTTTGAGGCACGGATACTGCCATGGTCGGTAGTAAGCACCACTTTGTTGTCGGATTGAGAAAGCACCTTGAAGAGTTCGGAAACCACGGAGTGCCGAAACCAGCTAAGGGTAATGGAGCGGTAAGCTGATTCGTTGCTGGCGAGCTCACGTACCATTTTTGACTCCGTTCGGGCATGTGAGAGCATGTCGATGAAGTTGATGACCACCACATTGAGGTCGTTTTTCTCCAGACTGCGGTATTGCTGCATGAGGTTCTCTGCACCGGCTGAGTCATTGATTTTGTGATAGGAGAAACTGTGACGACGACGGTATCTGTCAATCTGGGTCTGCACGAGCGGTCCCTCGTTGAGATTCTTTCCTTCCTCCTCGTCCTCGTCCACCCAGAGGTCGGGAAACATCTTGGCAATCTGGTCGGGCATCAGTCCGCTGAAAATGGCATTGCGGGCATACTGCGTCGCCGTGGGGAGGATGCTGCAATACATTCCCTCGTCAATGTCGAACATGTCGCCAATCTCCTCGGACAATACACGCCATTGGTCGAAGCGGAAATTGTCGATGACGATGAGGAATACTTTCTCGCCTTGGTCGAGCAATGGGAAAACTTTGCGCTTGAAAATGTCGGGACTCATCAGCGGACGGTCTTCTTCGTGTCTTCCCTGTGAGGGGGACACCCAGTTGAGGTAGTTGTTCTTGACAAATTTGGCAAAGCCGTTGTTGGCATCCTCCTTCTGCGTCTTCAGCATCTCCGTCATGTTGCTCTCCGTACTGCTCAGCTCGAGTTCCCAGTGCACCAATGTCCTATAAATGTCCATCCAGTCATTGATGGTGCGACAGTCGCTGATCCTTGTCGAGATATCCATGAAATTCTGCTGATAACCGATTTGGGTTACCTCAGTGACAATTTCTTTGCGGTGGATGTTTTTCTTCAGAGTCAGCAGGATCTGATTGGGGTTGACGGGCTTGATGAGGTAGTCTGCGATTTTGGAGCCGATGGCCTGATCCATGATGTTCTCTTCTTCACTTTTGGTTACCATCACGATGGGGGTGGAAGGTTGCAGCTCTTTGATTTTCTGCAATGTTTCCAATCCTGATAGACCTGGCATCATTTCATCGAGCAGCACCAGGTCGAAGGTCTGCTGACGGCATTGATCGATGGCGTCTGTGCCGTTGCTCACGGTTGTCACGTCATAGCCTTTCTTTTGTAAAAACAGAATGTGGGCCTTGAGCACCTCTATCTCAT
Source organism: uncultured Prevotellaceae bacterium (assembly GCA_947306845.1). The sequence goes on along the minus strand of CAMZHP010000081.1, from coordinate 3,534 downwards.
CGTCTACCCACAGCAATTGTCCGTTGCTCATATCTTAGAAACCATCTAATTCGTAATATTCGTCATCCAGGAAGATTTCTTCCAGCTCTTTTTCATTCTTCTTTTCCTTTTTGGGGGTGGTAGGAACAGGTTCCTCTCCAAAACCATCGTCAAACACGATGCCAGTGTCCTCTCGGTCGGTACTGATGGGCTCTGTCTTTGGTTCTGTTTTCCTGACAGGCTTTTCTTGCTTCACGACAGGCTTTTCTTGCTTCACAACAGGCCTTTCATGCTTCACAACAGGTCTTTCCTGCTTCACGACGGGCTTAGTGTGTGTGGGCAGGGTAATGGGCTTTTGTTCAAGGTTGTCCTTGATGGTTGGTGGGAGAGTGTTGTTCTGTCTCTTCACCTCGCGGCGGTCATCGATGATCAAACCGTCATCATTATTGCCGCCTTGATTGCTGCCTCCATTGTCGTCGATGACAAAGCCATCATCATTGTTGCCGCCTTGATTGCCGCCTCCATTGTCGTCGATGACAAAGCCATCATCATTGTTGCCGCCTTGATTGCTGCCTCCATTGTCGTCGATGACAAAGCCATCATCGTCATTGGGCAGAGTGATGCCTTCATCCACTATAACATTGTTCGTGTTCTCGACTTGTCCAGTTTGTCCGGTTTGTCCAACTTGTCCAGTTTGTCCAGTTTGTCCGCCTTGTCCGGCATTTCCAATGTTGCCGCTGGGTTCTGTTTCCATGTCAATGATGTCATTGAAGCCATTTCCCTCATTGACATCCGGACTTACTTCTTCGTTGACATTCAGATTCCCTTCTTCGTTGACATCCATGCCTCCCTCTTCGTTGACGTCGAATCCACCTTCATCGATGATTTGGCCGTCGTCAGCAGGAGGTGAAGGCTCGCCGTCCTCTCCCGTTTGGGAAGGCTTCTTGAGGTCGGGCTCTTTCTCGTAGCCGATCTCTGTTGGTTCATTGAGAAGATTGTCTGTATTCACACGCAGCGGAGCGAAATGCTGCGAATAGAATTCATCATAGTCATCATAACTGTATTGCTTGCCCAGCAGCTCTAGATTGTCGCTGCTGATAACGATGGTACGTGCCTTTCCCATGCGCTTCACCACATTGGCATTCTTGTGCACTTCCGTAGCATATTGATGGGCCTCGTCGAAGTTGCGGAATCCAGAGATCTGCATCAGATGGATGCCGTCGGCATCTACGAGCTGGATGTCGAAGTTGCGAACGATGAAGGTGGTGAAGTTGAAGCGTGCCATCTCATAGAGCAACTGGTTCTCATTAAGAGAGTCAGGATGGTAGGCGAGGATGAACAGGAAATCCTTGTTGCGGTCGGCGACAAAGGTGCGTGCGGCGATGGAATCGCTGTCGCTCAGCACCACGGAGCGTCGGCTCCATACATCGCTGAGGTCGAATGATCCTCCTCGCAGTTGTTTGCCGGCCTTCACTCCGTTGACGATCATGCCAGCCATCTCACTGATGCGGCTGTTGGGATAGTTCTTCACCACGTCATTCATGTCTTCCAAACATCCGTCGGCATCATCGTTGTTGAGTCGGCTCAGACCTCGGATGAAGATGAACTTGTCGCGGTTGGCGCCCAGAGGGAAGCGGGTTTCCGACACATGGGCATTGCCGAAAACTTCCTCATAACGGTTGCCTTTGAAGGCATTGTAGGTGGCGGCATAGAGTGAGTCTTCTATCTGTTCCCCCCATTTGGAGTTTTCTGCAAAGTTGGGGTCGGTGAGGATGGTGGTCCACTGACTCTCTGGGAATTTCTCCTTAAGTAGTGCGACGTATGAATCAGCGGTCATCGTGTCGCCCTTGCGGGAATACAGCAAGAAGAGATGGTAGTACACATCATCCATCTTCTCGAATTCGGGATAGGATGTGGTGAGGCGGTTGAACTGCTTCTCACTCAGTCGGAGATTGTCAAACTTGTCCTTGAAAATAATGCCGGAGTTGTATAGTCCGTCGGCGATGATGGCGTGGCATCCCTCTTTCTGTTCATCGGTGAAGGGGATGTCCTTGAGATAATACTCGCGTTTGTGGGGGTCGTTCTGTGCGCTGTCCTGCACGGTGGCGAGGGAGTCCTCGGCCGCCTGCAGCGCGGCAAGAGAGTCGCTCAAGGCTTCGACTTGCCCTTCTTCGTCGAAGAGGCCACTCACTACGGTTTTGTTGGCTCGTTGCCAGTTATCCTCATTCTCACGCTTGCCCCATTGGCGCTGGAATGCGGTCTTTCCCTGTGTCACGGCCAGTTGGTTATAGAAATACCATTCGCCTTTCTGTTGCTGGTTGGCCTGGGGGGTGGCAGGGGGCTGTGTGCGGTTCATGTTGCCGCCGTTTCTGGCCTGGGCCTGTTGTACGGCGGCCTCAGCTTGGTTGCGCTTTTCTTCCTTCTCTTTCTTCTTTAATGCCTCTATCACGCGGTCGATGGCCTCGTTTCGCTCCTTTTCCGGCATTTCAGAGAGGGCGAGCAGAGAGTCCTGCAGGTGGATGGCTTCGGTGTGGGGAGCCAGTTCGTCGAGTATCTTTGAGCGATGGGAGAGCAGCTCATAGTCATCGCGCTCCTTATCAAGCATGCCGATGGCGGCTCCGTAGCAGCGTTGCGCATCGCCGAATTTCTCCTTCTCCCAATAAAGGTCGCCGAGGCGGAGCAGCAGCACGCCTTTCTCCACTCCGTTGCGGGTGGATTTCTCGTTGCCTTTCTCATAGGCACCGATGGCATTGGCGGTGTCTTTCTCCAGCAGATAGACATTGCCCATGGCATAATATACCTGGTCGAGATAGTCTTTGTTGTTGTCCGAGGCGGCCATGCGCTTGAGCTGGCTGATAGTCCTTTTCGCCTGACCGGCTGCCATCACCTCGGTCATGGCAATGCGGGCATTGAAGGCAAGCTCATACGAGGGGTTCTGGGCTACCACCTTCTTATAGGCTTTATAGGCCAGGTCCTTATGCCCGAGTGCAGCCTCCATCTGTCCCATAAGGAACCATTCGCGGGCTCGTTGCTTCTTGCGCATCTCATGCTTGATGACTTTGCGCAGATAGGGAATGGCTTTCTCATACTCGCCTGTATGGATATAGTAGTCGGCGTAGGTGTAGTCCCATTCCTTCACAGCATGATAGTCAATGCTGTCACGGCTCATGTTGCGGATCACGTCCTCAGCATCGTAGAGCCAGTCTTGTTCGATGTAGCATTTGGCGAGCCAGGCGCGGGCCTTTCCATAAATGGCGGGCTGGGTCTGATAGAGGCGGCTCATGTAAGAGAAGGTGGCTGCTGCCTCGTCGAAGGCGCCTTTATGGAATTGCGAGCGGCCCATCAGCATCCAAGCCTTCCACATCATGGGGTTGTATTCGCGACGGTTGAGCCATTCGATGTCCCGGGCGGTCTTGCGGCGGTTTTTCGTCCATTCGGGGCGCTTGTTGATGCTGTGGAGTTTGATGGCTTTCTGGCTCTTCTCGATGGCGCGGTCGAAGTTGCCGGACCCCAGTTGCTGACTCTGCTTGTTGCCTACTGTGTAGAGAGGGATGA
>CAMZHP010000080.1 GCA_947306845.1 uncultured Prevotellaceae bacterium | reverse complement strand
GCACGTACGGTTCTTAATGGGGAAAGAGGGGGCAACCCCTCTGACCTACATAATCAAATGATTATGAATCTTTATCAAAACAACTCGAATATGAAAGCACTAAGAAAAGCCCTGCTCTCCCTGTTCGTCCTCTCACTCTGCACGACAGCGGGAGCCATTGACATCAAACTGAAGAAAGACAAAGCCACCGTCGACGGCATCACTTACGCCATCAATGCGAAGAAGCAAACCGCCCAGGTGGTGAAAGGTCAGGAGCCATACGTCGGTGACATCGTTATCCCCGAGAAGGTTGTCGTCGACAGCGTCACCCTGTATGTGGAGGAAATCGCCTCCGGAGCCTTCAAGGCATGCCCCGGACTGACATCCGTCACCATCCCCGACTGCATCACCAAGATAGGTTCATCGGCATTCGAAGGATGTTCCAGCCTCACCGAGGTCACCATCCCCGACAGAATCAAAGAGTTGCCAAGTGACCTGTTCAAGAGCTGCGCCAGTCTGATCCGCGTCAACATGTCCGATGCCGTCAGCAAGATGGGTTCTGATATCTTCCAGGATTGCAAATCCCTCGCAGACTTCCAGATACCCTCTGCCATGACCGAGATTCCAACCAGCATGTTTGAGGGCTGCAGCGAACTCCGCCACGTGACCATCCCCACGGGAATCAAGAAAATCGGATCAAGTGCGTTTGAGAACTGCTCCAGCCTGGAATACATCGACATTCCTACGGGAGTAAGCAGTTTTGGCAGCAGTGCCTTCAAGGGATGCGGCAATCTCACCGAGTTTCATTTCCCCGCAGGAGTAAGCACAGTGGAAGACAATATGTTCAGGGGCTGCGTCGGGCTCAAGACCATTGAGATGTCGAATGCCATCAGCAAGATTGAGCACGATGCCTTCAACGGGTGCACGTCGCTTGAGAGCATCGAACTGAGCAATTCCATCTCTTCTCTCGGCAGCAGTGCATTTGAAGGATGCTCCGGTCTTCAGAACGTGAAATTCCCCAACAGCATCAAGGAGATTCCCAGCAGCGCGTTCAAGAACTGCAGCAGTCTGAAGGACCTTGAGCTCCCCACTGCCTTGCAGAAAATCGGCAGCAGCGCCTTCGAGGGCTGTGCCAGCATCACCACACTGACTCTTCCTCTCGCCCTGAAAGAGATTGGCGGCAACGCTTTTGACAAGTGCAACAGTCTGATGGACATTTATTGCAACAGCGCCACCCCGGTGAAAATCTCGGGCAGCTCTTTCGGCAAGGCAACGATGAAAGAGGGTATTGTCCATGTGAAGAAAGGCTATGCCACTAACTACAACCTCCACAAGGACTGGAAGAAATTCCTCAACATCATCAACCAGGAGTAAGTTTGTTGTCGTTTCATTTCAACACAGATACAGAGATACAAAGGATTATATTAGCCGACATCCGCCGGCATCATCATTGCAATCAGGAGCAGGGTCTCTCATCCTGCTCCTGATTGTTTTGAAGACATTTCCTCACTGAAAAAAATACAAAATAGCGTACTTTGCCACTTTTATGCAGCCGCCATACAATAATTGCCATATAAAGCGGTTATTATTATAAATAGGTAACTAAATGTGTCTCACTTTCTGCCTAAAAATCTGAATACGGCAATATGACAGGCCATGAAACCAGCCAACACCGTTCGTCGCTCCTGCGTAAGAACATCCTCGTATCATTCCTGATCAAGGGATGGTCGGCTGTCGTCGTGTTCCTCATGGTACCTGTGACGCTTCACTGTTTAGGCGACTACAAGAACGGAGTATGGCTCACCATCAGCAGTCTGCTCCTGTGGATTGACAACATGGACATCGGTCTGGGCAACGGTCTTCGCAACAAGTTGGCCGCCCACATCGCTCATGGTGAGACCGCCCGCGCTCGCTCGCTCGTCTCTTCCACTTTTGCCATGCTCACCTGCATCATGCTGCCGGCCATGGCGGTGCTCCTCGCCATCATCCTGATGAGCGACACCTACGGATTCCTCAATGTGTCGCAATTGGAGGTGGGCGACCTCGACACCGTGCTGATGGTCACCGTCATCTTTGTCTGCTCGACATTCATTTTCAAACTGACAGGCAATTTCTACATGGGACTGCAGTTGCCCGCCGTGAGCAACCTGCTCATCGCCCTTGGGCAGACCCTCGCCCTCGCCGGCACATACGCTGTTTATCTGTCGGGAAGCCACTCACTCATGCACATCGCACTGGTCAACACCGCAGCACCACTCATCGTTTACGTGCTCGCCTACCCTTTCACCTTCCATTATCGCTACCCACAGTTGCGACCCAGCCTGCGGCTCGTCAACCTGTCGGAAGCCAAGGAAGTGATGAGCATGGGCATCAAGTTCTTCATCATGCAGATCTCGAGCGTGGTGCTGTTCATGTCGGCCAACATTTTGATATCCAAACTCTTCTCTCCAGCCATGGTCACCCCCTACCAAATCACCTACCGCTATTTCAGTCTGATGCTGGTGGTGTTCACCGTCATCTGCATGCCCTTCTGGAATGCGACGACCGATGCCTATGAGCGGGGAGACATGCAGTGGATACAATCGGCCAACCAAAAGCTCAACCTCATGACGATACTCATCTTCATCGGCATGTGCCTGATGGTAGCAGTTTCCGGCTTTGTCTACTCCGTGTGGATAGGCGACGATGTGAGCATCGACATCCGGATGAGCATCGCCATGGCCGCCTATATCTTCATCCTCATCTACAGCATGAGATACAGTTATTTCATCAACGGCATCGGCAAACTGTGGCTCCAGCAGGTGTTCACCGTCTCGGCAGCCATCATCTTCATCCCCCTCGCATACACCGTGGCACATTGGTCGCACGACATCATCTGGTTTGTCGCCGTCATGTGCCTCGTCAACATACCCGGACTGGTCGTCAACCGCATCCAGTTCGGCAAACTCATCAACGGACAGGCGACAGGCGCATGGAACAGGTAAAAGACGTATCCATCGTCATCGTCAACTACAATACACTGCATGTGCTCAGGCCATGCATCGACAGCATAGAAGCCCATACAAAAGGCATCAACTACGAGATCATCGTCGTAGACAACGGTTCGACAGACGGGTCTGCAGAACAAATGAGCAGTGACCCACGTCTCATCTGGATGGATGCAGGGAGCAACCTTGGTTTTGGACGAGCCAACAACCTGGGATTGAAGAGAGCAAAGGGAAGATACATCTTCTTTCTCAACTCTGACACCTTACTGCTCAACAACGCCATCGGCGAGCTCCATGATTTCGCCATTCATTACGAAGGAAAACTGGGTGCATTGGGCTGCGTACTTGAAAACAGAAGAGGAGAGTCCATCCACTCCTATGGGTCCTTCCCACGGATGCGCGACGACATCGACAAGTTACTTGTCGTACCCATCAAAAAAGCATTGGGGTGCTTCAAGCAACGCGCCGTTCCACTTCCTGAGCGATGGATGAAAGTGGATTACGTGACGGGAGCTGACCTCATGGTGGCCCGCTCTGTGCTCGAAGAGTGCGGAGCCTTCCATCCCGCTTTCTTCATGTACTGTGAGGAGACGGAAATGGAGCGCCGCTTTGCCCTTCATGGGTATGACAACATCTTGATGCGCGGACCACGCATCATCCACCTGGAGGGAGAGGGAGGCCGCGACGGCAAGACATCACAGTTCCTGCGCGACTGCCTCCGCCAGCAAAAGAGCGAATACATCTACTTCAAGCTGACGCGCCCCAGATGGAAATACTGGCTCTACCGCCTCGGACATCCCATCCTACGGCAGACCCTTTGGCTCAACCCCCATGTGTCGTTGGCAGACAAATGGGTAATGATGAAGCAATTGTTTGTAAAAACAGGTATATAATAACAGAAAAAGAAGGAGACAGACAGGCATTATGAATATCCTGATTGACGGACGAGTATGGTCGCGCAATGCGGCCGGCATCACCACCTTCCTCTGCTGTGCCCTTATGGAATGGGTGCGGCAGCGGCCCGGCGACACCTTCCATGTCGTGTTGCCGAAGGGGATGGATCCGTCTGTCGAACTGCCTGCCCTTCCCGCCAATCTCCACCTACGGGACTATTCCTCACGATTCCCACGCTTTCTGCCCAATATCGTCATCATGCAGTTGCTGGTGCCCTATCTGTGCCGCAAACTGCATATCGGCCTTTACTACGCACCTGTCCCCCATCTGCCATGGTTCATCCCGTCCTCTACAAAGAAGGCTATCACCGTGCATGATGTGGTCAACATAGAGATGAGCCACACCATGGCATGGACCAACCGGCTGGCCACAAGCGTCTTCTTCGGACAAGCCGTCCGCAAGTCAGACATCCTATGGACCAACTCCCACTACACGGCTGGCAAGGTGGAGCAATACTACCCCAAACGGCGTTGCAAGGACATCTTCGTAGGCGACGCTGCCGACCATGAGCAATACAGGCCACTCAACCTCAGTGAGGAAGAGCGGGCCGCCGTTCGCCAAAAATACGGCATCCGCAACCGTTTTCTTTTGTTTGTGGGCTCGTTGGAACCCAGGAAGAACCTGTCGTTCCTCCTGCGTCTGATGCCAGAACTCTACCATGAGCACCACATACAGTTGGTTGTCGTAGGAGGCAAAGGGTGGAAAAACTCTAATCTTCGAGAAATCGTCGAGGCCTCCGACTATCCCCGTGATGCCGTCATCTTCTGCGGCTATGTGACCAATCACGAACTGTCGCAGCTCTACAACATTGCCGACTGTTTTGTTTCCGCTGCCTTGATGGAGGGTTTCGGCATGCCGCAACTCGAGGCCCTGTACTGCGGATGTCCTGTCGTCACCGCCCACAACACTGCCATGATAGAGGTTGCACGGGGAAAAGACGGCGCCTGCACCGTGGAGGGCTACGACCCAGCCGACTGGAAGAGAGCCATCCTCCATGTGCTCGACAGTCATCCCACTGTTGACCAACGCCAACTGGCAGAATATGACTGGGTCACCATCATCCACCAATTCCTGAAAGAAAAAATAAAACAATGATATGAAGACAATTCTACACGTATCCAAATACTACTATCCTGACTTGGGGGGCATCGAGACCCTGGTGAAGTCGATGGCGGAGGGCCTGACCGAATACCGCAACATCGTGGTGTGCTTCGCCACTGACGGCCAGACCCGCGTCGAGACCATCGACTCGGTGATTGTCCACCGTGTGAAGGTCAACTTCTCCCTCATGAACCAGGATGTGGCATTCGGCTACCTCAACGAGATGAAGTGGCTCATGAATGAGTATAAGCCCGACTACGTGCACGTCCACTGCCCCAATCCCTTCGTATATCCTATTGTACTGAAGACCATTAAGCCGGAGACAAAACTCATTCTGCACTGGCATTCCGACATCATCTCCAAGGGCCTGATGTATATGTTTGTCAAGCCGATAGAGAAAGCCATTCTCAAGAGGGCTGACCTCATCCTCGCCACCAGTCCCAACTACGTGCACCACTCCAGTCCCATCAACCGGCACAAGGACAAGATACGCATTGTGCAGAACGGAGTCATCACCTCCGACTTCGACTTCAGAAAGGGCGACCGCAGCCGCATCGAGAAAGTCAAGAAGAAATACGGGCACAAGAAACTGGTGCTCTTCGTTGGCCGGCACATTCCCTATAAGGGCATCGACCTGCTCATCGAGGCAGAGAAATACATCAAGAGCGACTGCCGCATCATTATTTCCGGCACAGGTCCTCTCACTGCCCATCTGAAGAGCGTTTCTAAGTCACCCCGCGTCATTTTCACCGGACGCCTGACCGCCGACGAACTGCGCTGCCACGCTCATGCCGCCGATGTCTTTGCCTTCCCCTCCAACACCAAGGCCGAGGCTTTCGGCATTGCCCTGGCCGAGGCGATGTACTGCCGCTGCGTGCCAGTCGTGTTCCATTTGGAAGGGTCGGGAGTCAACTGGGTATCTGCCAAAGACGAGACCGGCAAGGAAGTGCCCCTTCGCGACGTACAGGCTTTTGCTGCCGCCATCGACGAGTTGCTGTCCAATGATGAGTTGCGTGAGCAGATGGCAGAAGCCAGCCATGAGCGGGTGAAGGAGATGTTCACCGACCAAATCGCTGTCAGCAAAATGCGTGAGATCTATCATGAACTCTAAACATGGCGCACCACATATTTATATCAATGGCCGTTTTCTGACCCAGCGGATGACAGGCGTGGAGCGCTATGCCTGGAATATTTGCAAGGCAATGGCTGCCCTGGGGCAGGACTTCACCATTGTCTGTCCCCATGCAGAGTTAAAGAGTTGCTATGACATCAGCCAAATGGATGTGGTCAGATTCGGGCATGGCAACTCCCATTTTTGGGAACAATGTGTATTCCCTTTCTTTTTTCTCAACAAACATCATTATGTGGTCTTCAGTTTTACTGGCCTGGGCTCCATCCTCGTGCGCCCCAAGGTAATGACCATCCATGACTTGTCGTTTTTGGAGAATCCCGCCTGGTTCTCGCGTTCCTATTATTATTGGTATAAGGTGATGACCCCGCTGGCGGTGCGAACCTCCCGCCATATCAACACTGTCAGCGAGTTCTCCAAAAGCGAGATTCTGCGGTTCTATCCTTTCCTCAATGAGAGCGACATCACCGTGGCATACAGTGCCGTGGACCAAGACCTATTCCATGCTCCCACCTCCCCTGCAGCATCCGAAGAACACTTTGCCCTCACTGTTTCCTCACTCGACCCGCGTAAGAATTTTCTGAGATTGGTGAAAGCTTTCGAAGGTATTGACAACTGTCGGCTCTATATCGTGGGCAATGCCAACCGTATTTTCAGTCAGCAGGAAGGAATGGGAAAATTGCCCGAAAATGTACGCATGCTGGGGCGTGTGAGCGACGAGGAACTGATCCGGCTCTATCACCAGGCAGACTGCTTCATTTTTCCCTCCCTCTACGAGGGATTCGGCCTTCCCCCGATAGAGGCGATGCAATGCGGTTGTCCCGTCCTGGCTTCCGACATCCCTGTCCTCCGCGAGGTATGTGGCGATGCAGCAGAATACTTCAACCCGATGGATGTGGATGATATCCGAAGGACCATCCAAAATTATATACGCAATATAGACAAAAAGAAAAATATAATGAGGGAACGAGGCATTCAAAACGTCAACCGTTTCTCATGGAAAGCCTCTTCCCAAATACTCATCCAACTGGCGAACAAGCTATAGGATTGCCAATACAAGAAATATAAAAAAACGAACATGACTATCAGAAGCAAAGCACCCATGCGGCTGGGACTTGCAGGCGGAGGCACTGACGTATCACCTTACTGCGACCTCTATGGGGGTCTGGTACTCAATGCCACCATCAATCTATATGCCCACTGCACCATTGAGGAGACCACCGATGGATACATCCACATCCGCTCTTACGACACAGATACGGAAGAGACTTATCCATCAGTCCCCCAACTATCCATCGACGGCAAGGCCTCTCTCATCAAAGGAGTCTACAACCGACTGATGACCGACTACCATTTTCCGCCACTGTCATTCCACATCAGCACATGGAACGATGTTCCCCCAGGCTCCGGACTGGGCACCTCCTCCACCATGGTGGTATGCATACTCAAAGCCTTTGTGGAGTGGCTGAACCTGCCTTTGGGTGACTATGAGGTGGCCAAACTTGCCTTTGAGATTGAGCGCAATGACCTGGGGCTGAGCGGTGGCAAGCAGGATCAGTTCGCTGCAGCGTTCGGCGGGTTCAACTACATGGAATTCCACCAGGACGGCACCGTCATTGTCAATCCCCTCCGAATCAAGAGATGGATCATCGATGAACTGGAAGAGTCCACGCTGCTCTTCTTCACCGGCCGCTCACGCTCTTCTGCCGCCATTATCGACGAACAAAAGAAAAACGCCCAGAAAGGCAACCAGCAGGCTGTCGAAGCCATGCACCAAATCAAGCAGACAGCCATTGACACCAAACAAGCCTTGCTCAAAGGCGACATCAACACTTTGGCCCACATCCTCCACCAAGGATGGGAAAACAAAAAGCGCATGGCACACCAGATCAGCAACCCCATGATCGAAGAGGCCATGGAGACTGCTCTAAAAGCCGGAGCAAAGGCCGGCAAAGTATCAGGAGCCGGCGGCGGCGGTTTCATCATGTTCATCGTCGATCCGAAGAAAAAGAAGCATGTGGAGCAAGCCCTCTCCCACCTCGACGGCCATGTCATGCCATTCACCTTCTGTGACAATGGCGCACATGGATGGAAACTCTACCCCACCGACAACATCCAACACTTTTGAAAAAATGGACAGCCAAGCAACCACTATCCAGCATATCAGAGAGTCGGTTGAAGTGAAAGAAGCCCTGCTCTCCGACCCTCAGTCCACAGCCACCATTGCCCAAATCGCCGAACTATGCACAAAAGCCTATCAGGAAGGCAACAAGGTGATATGGGCCGGGAATGGCGGCAGCGCCGCTGATGCCCAGCACATGGCCGGCGAGATGGTCAGCAAATTCTACTTTGACCGACCTGCCCTCACCTCCATCGCCCTGACCACCGACACCTCCATCATCACCGCCATTGCCAACGACTATGGCTATGAGCATGTCTTCTCACGCCAGTTGCAGGCCAATGCACGCCGAGGCGACGTTTTCATCGGCATCTCCACCTCGGGCAATTCACGCAACCTGGTGGAATCACTTGACACCTGCCGCGAACTGGGAGTCACCGCCGTAGCCCTTGTAGGCGCAGCTTCTTGCCAGATGGACAAATGGGACTACGTGGTGAAAATACCAAGCACCTCCACACCGCGCATCCAGGAATGCCAGACACTGATCGGACACATCATCTGCTGCATCGTCGAAGAAAACTTGTTTGGAGAGAAATACCACAAGCCATGAAAATTGTCATCATTGCAGGCGGGAAGGGCACCCGCATCGCCTCGGTCAACAGCGAGATCCCCAAAGCGATGATTCCCGTTGAGGGCAAGCCCATCATTGAGAGAGAAGTGGAAATGGCCAAGCGCTACGGACACACCGAGTTCATCTTCATCATCGGCCATCTGGGAGAACACATCCGCAATCATTTCGGCGACGGTTCAAGGTGGGGCGTACATATCGACTACTTTCAAGAAAACCAACCGCTGGGAACAGCTGGGGCCTTAGCCTATCTGCAAGAACAACTGACAGATGATTTCTTCGTGCTGTATGGCGACACCATCGTCGACATCGACATGGATGCCATGCAGGCCTTTCACCGCAGGCACAATGCCGACGCCACCCTGTTTGTACACCCGAATGATCACCCCTACGACTCCGACATCGTAGAGCTCAGCGAGGATGGTCGGGTCTCGCAAATGCGCATCAAGCCCCACCCCGAGGGACTGGTGACCCACAACATGGTCAACGCTTCGCTGTTCATTTTCTCACCCCGTATTCTGATGAAGATTGAGAAAGGGGTGAAAAGTCACATTGAGAAGGACGTGCTTCCGAAGTGCCTTGCCGCCGGCATGCGGCTCTTCGGCTATGTGTCATTTGAGTATATCAAGGATATGGGCACACCAGATCGTTATGAGGCTGTATGCGCAGATGTACGCGCAGGTATTCCTGCCCGCCGCAACAGAAGCCACTCCCGGCCCGCCATTTTTCTCGACCGCGACGGCACCATCACCGAAGAGGTTCATCTCTTGCACGAAGCCAGCCAACTGCGTCTCATCGAAGGAGCTGCTGAGGCCATCCGCCATATCAATGCCAGCGACTATCTCGCCATCATCGTGACCAACCAACCTGTCATCGCACGCAACCTTTGCAGCATTGAGGAACTTGACCATATCCATGCCACCCTCGAGACGATGCTTGGCCGCGAGCACGCCTACATCAACGCCATCTACTATTGCCCGCACCATCCTGACAGCGGTTATCCTGAGGAGCGCAAGGAGTACAAGATCAAGTGCGAGTGCCGAAAACCGGCTCCCGGTATGCTGCTGCAAGCCGCCCGGGACTGGAATATCGATCTCAGTCGCTCATATATGATAGGCGACAGCGAGCGCGACACCCTGGCTGGTGAACATGCTGGTTGCCTCAGGTCATTCCGTATCAAAACAAATGAGCCCGGCGCATTGCTCCGGGCTGTAGATGAAATTCTCCGTCAGAGTTGAGTCTGAGGAGCATTTTTACGGAATGACAACTGAGATCAGCGTGACAGTTCGAATCCCACGCGCACTCCGTCGTAGTTCTTCGATATTTCACCGATGGTACTGATGGTGGAGTTACCGCTGAGGGCGCCGAGCGTCTGCATCACGCTCAGGATTTTCTGCGACTCAAAGAGCAGACTGATGCCTTTGGTAGTCAGCGTGACATAGCCGTTCATGCTGAGCAGCAGAGTTTTGAGATTGATGGCACCCGTCTGCGGGTCATAGGTGTAAGTGCCGCTGATAGCCTTCCCTGCCAATTTACCGGAAAAAGTCTTGTCCTCCTTGAAGGTGAAAAGGGTGTTTCCGGCAGCGATGCCCAATGACTGATAATACGGGAGCAACTGTGACTTGATTTTCTGAGCGGCCACCTCACCGCCTGCCTTTGCCAACAAGTTGTCGCTGGTGAAGGCACATCCCGGAGCGGTGTATTTCCACGTTCCTACAAGATTGGCCTCGCTCACCCTGTTGACACCAAGCACGCTGCCGATGATATTGCCCAATGCGCTAGTGGTGTCAACCCCAGAAAGCACTCCGTTTGTTCCCATGCAGCTCGCCAAGAGGATAACTACTGTTGTAAATGCTGCTGTCAGGAAGACAGCAACCGCCATGATTCTCTTTTTCATATTATTTGAAATATTTAAATGATTCTCAATGGGGCAAAATTACATAAAATCAATCAAATAAGGAATAAAACGACCATTTTTTTCATTTTCCCCTCCGTCATTTCTGATTGAATGCCGTTCTACCCGCTCCGGCATCCTATATTTTTCCTACATTTCCTCTTCGAACAAAAAAAACGGGTTTTGTAAATGGCCGTCTGCATTTTATTTTGTATATTTGTGCCCAACAAGTCAGGCTGCTGACGAAGGAACTACTCAAGCAAATCTACGAAAACAAGAATAACCTTAAACAATATACATCATCTTAACCCAAATCATTTCCACTAAAACAAAACTATTATGAAAAAAAAGACAATTGGCTATTTGAAGAGAACCACATCGGTCCTCTGCTTTGCGGCCTTGCTGATGCCAACCACCGCGCTGGCGGAAGGAAGCGGCGCCTCTGGGCTGCCATCGATTCAGCAGCAGACACTATCCGTCAGGGGACATATTGTGGACGAGGCCGGCGAGCCACTGATTGGCGTAACTGTCAGGATTGACAATGCCACAGGAGGAACCGTCTCCGACATCGACGGCAATTTCTCCCTCACTGTGCCCTCCGACAAGACCAACCTGGTGTTCTCCTACACAGGATACAAGACGATGACCATACAGGCATCCTCCAACATGACAGTGAGGATGGAGCCCGATGCACTCGGACTTGATGAGGTGGTAGTCATTGGCTTCGGTACCGTGAAGAAACGCGATGTGACAGGAGCCGTGGCACAGGTGAAAAGTGATGTCATCCTCCAAACCCCGACATCCGATGTAGCCACCTCACTGCAAGGCCGCATCACCGGTCTTGACGTGAACGGCAGCGAGATGCGCATCCGCGGCAACCGCTCCATCAACG
>CAMZHP010000079.1 GCA_947306845.1 uncultured Prevotellaceae bacterium | reverse complement strand
AAGGGAGGCCAGGTTTTCTGGCCTCCCTTTTGTGTTGATAGGGGTGAGGGGTGAGAGATTAGTCCTTTTGTAGGGGTTGCGCCGGAAGCGCAGCATACGGAGAAACTATTTATCAATTTCAATCTTTTACGAGCGGGACTTGGCGGCGGTAGGCCGAGCCTGTCATGACACAGACGAGGAGACCATCTTGATTGGTGACCCGTATCTCGCAGAAAGGCATTTTGTGGTGGTCCTCCTGCCTGGCCTCAGCGGTGAGCACATCGCCGATGCGGGCAGAGCGCAGATAGGTGATGCTGTTGGAGGTACCCACAGTCATCAGTCCGCCGCTATTGACAGCCGCGGCAAAGGCCAGGTCGGCCAAGGTAAAGATGGCTCCTCCCTGACAAACGTTGGCACCATTGACATGGGCCTCAGTGACTGTCATCTGAGCACGGGCATAGCCCTCTCCAATCTCTACCAGCCGCACACCGGCTCCTGCGGCGAAGCGGTCATACTGATTGAGATAATCAATGAGCTGCATCGGTCTTGACATCAAGCCTTGACGGCATCCACAAACGCCCTCACCTTGTCCATATCCTTCAGACCTGGCTCAATCTCAAAGCACGAATTGACATCAATGCCAGCGAACATGGGGTGAGAGAAGCTCCTTACGGCCTCGACATCATCGGGGCCGATGCCGCCACTCAGCAGGAAGGGCACCTTGCCATCGTAAGCCTGAAGCACGCTCCAGTCGAAGCCCTCTCCAGTGCCCCCTTTCGCAGCACTCTTGGTGTGGAAGAGGAAATAGTCGACCACATCCTCATACTCGGCGCAAACCTTCAGGTCATCTGCCTTCTCCACAAAAATGGTCTTGATGATTTTCACCGGGCGGATATCGGGAATCAGCGTGCGACGCAGGTTGTCGATCATCACTGGCGACTCCTCACCGTGCAACTGCACGAGGTCGAGATTGAAATTGAACACGCGGGTAACGATATTCTGCGGCATGTCGTCCACAAAAACACCGACACGCAGCGGATGATGTTTTTTCCTCGCCTCCTCGGGCATGCCACCCAACTCATCCGTAGTCTTTGCGAATGTGTAATAGTCGGGATAGAATCCCCCACGGGCTGAAATCTGCCTGACAAAACGGGGACTCTCCGGCCAGAATATCAGTCCCAGCCAATCAACATCTGTTTTCTCCAACTCCAGCACATTCTCGCGTGTGCATATACCGCAAACTTTAATAATCATAACCTATAATTGATTGTATTGATAGACAAACCTCAGTGAATCTGCATCAACGCAGTCCGTCATTGAAGTTGCAAATTTAGCATTTTTTTTTGATTCCATGACAAGAATAATAAAATTTCAGTGAAAATATAATAAAGCAACGGCATTCACGTTGTTTAGGTATAACCCCAAAAGATTTGCCTATGAAGATTTTTACCCACGAAGAGACCGAGCCATCCACCCGCACCCTCAACTTTATCAGAGAATTTGCCCACACCTACCGTGTGATCGACCTGAGTGGCCGTCATGGTGTCTACTGTCTCAACTAAAGTCCCTCAGCACATGTCAACGATGGTATCCCCCTCTCTGCTTGCTGCCGATTTCACCAATCTGCGCGGCGAAATAGACATGATCAACCGCAGTGAGGCCGACTGGCTCCACATGGACATTATGGACGGGGTATTTGTCCCCAACATCTCATTCGGCTTTCCCGTACTTGAGGCGGTGGCAGGCATCTGCCAGAAACCGCTTGACGTGCACTTCATGACCGTTCATCCGGAGGAATACATCGCCCCCACCGCCCGTCTGGGCGCCATGATGATGAACATCCACTATGAGGCTTGCACACATCTCCACCGCACGGTAAGCGAGATTCACAAGGCAGGGATGAAGGCGGGAGTAACCCTTAACCCCACGACACCCGTCGCCATGCTGGAAGACATCATCGGCGATGTGGACATGGTGTTGCTCATGAGTGTCAACCCCGGTTTCGGCGGCCAGAAATTCATTGAGAACACCATCGCCAAGGTGAGAAGGCTCCGCTCACTCATCGAGGCCTCCGGCAGTCATGCACTCATCGAGGTTGACGGCGGTGTGCAATCAGAAACGGCTCCCAGATTAGTGGAAGCCGGTGTTGACGTGCTTGTCAGCGGCAGTTACGTATTCAAGGCCAAAGACCCCGTCGCCACCATACAAGCATTGAAGAGTTTATAAGGTTGTGAGGTTGAAGATTATTCCATCTGCAGCACCACACTATGTTCCCTCACCATCCTGCGAAGATTGAGGATGGCATAACGCATGCGTCCCAGTGAGGTGTTGATGCTCACCCCTGTTGTCTCTGCGATTTCCTTGAACGACATGCCCTGGTAAAACCTCATGAAGCACACCTCACGCTGTGTGGGTGGCAGCATGTCCATCATCTTGCGCACATCACGCAACACTTGATCGTTGACGAACTGGTTTTCCACGTTCATGTCAAGGAGTCCGCTGTTCAGGTTCGACAGGTCATTGTCCTCCGTCGGCTCCACGATGCGCTCCGAGCGCTGCTCGCGATACCAATCCATGATGACGTTGTGTGCGATTCTGATGAGCCACGCGCTGAACTTTCCGGAATTGGTGTATTTCCGTTGCTGAAGCTTCGTGATGACCTTGACGAAGGTCTCCTGGAAGATATCGTTGGCCACCTCATGGTCGCGCACAACGAACATGATGTAAGTGAAAAGTTTGGATTGCGTCCTTGACAACAGCAAATCAAACGCCTTATTGTTACCATCAATGTATGACAAGGCGAGTTGCTCGTCTGTCATCTCATTCAGATATTCCATTCCTTAAATAATTGATTCTAATTAAGTAATGTTGTTCCGATAGGCGTTTTTTTTAAGTTTTGTCAATGAAATGGTAAAAATCGTGTGCAAATATAAACACTTTTGACCATTCAAGCAAATTTTTTATGAAAAAATATGGTAAAGTGTCATCTGCTATTATCCATCTGTTCTTTCACCGGTAATCAATGCGCGCTTTGACGTCAACCATCCACCGTCCTCGCTCAAGATGGGCCTTTCCTGGGGTGCAAACATATTGCGCCGACTTGGCACCGGTGAAATTGCAGGCTCGCTCGATGTATTTCTTTGAGCTGTTGTTGGCCTTGCTCAGTTGGGTGTCGCTCATAGTAACAAAGACGAACTCAGCCTGAGTGCGAGTCTCGTCGAGTCGGAAAAGGTAGTAAGTTTCTTCCGTCTGCACACGGAGGCGCTGACCGTCAACAAACGAGCCGTCATCACCTGGCCAGCGGAAATAAATGACTGAGGGGTCACCCTCCTCCACGGGAGCCTTCTTCTTTTCCTCCACCACTTTCTCCGCCTCCTTTTGGGCGAAGAACGCCTTCTCCTCTACCGAGGTGATACGCTCATCGATGGCCTGCTTGTCTGCAATGGCCTTCTCGGTAATGCTTTTTACGGCTTTCTTGAGTTCCTCCTTTGTGGCAAAGAAATCAAAGGCACCTTTCTGGTCTTTGTCACCCTCTTGACTGATTCGTTTGAGACGGAACTCAAACCACGCGATGGCAGCGGCGAAGAGGAAAAGGGATAGGACGGTATTCATTGTTTTTAGGGATGTTTAGGGGATTGGATATATGATTCGCATATGGGGGGTTGCGTCAAAAACGCAACATACGGAGAAGTAAATTTTCAATTTTCAATCTTCAATCAACCGTTTTGGGCGATGTGCAGGGCCAGACGGCTGATGCCACCGGTGAGCGGAATGAAGAAGAGCGAGTCTTTGATCTCAGGGTTCTCCTCATCCGTCATGCTGTCGCGGCGCGCCTCAATGGCCTTGTTGAAGTCCTGCTCGGCTTTCTCTGTGAGCACGGTGCGGAAGAGCGCGAACTCCCGTTCGTTGGACACACCGAAGTATTTGGTGAAACTATACTTTTTGTTGAGTGCGAAGAAATAATCGACGAATTCCCGATAGGAAGCCAGCACCTCATCGCGCACCTTCCCATTGATGTCGTTATAGCGTGGCACAAAGAAAGCGTCCAATGTGGCTGACCCTGTGCGGAAGCGAGTGATTTCCTCCACGTCATCCACCACAAAGCGCTGTTTCATATTGAGGCCACCCTTGCAGGTGATTTCCTTCGGATTCTCCACCAGTTTGAGTTCCACTTTGCCGTCGTCGCCCAGCACATCATTGAAGATATGTGTGGCCAGCGCTTGCAAGGCATCGATACTACCGATGAGTCCCAGTACCTTGGAGGCTGTTCCGCTCACGGTAATATAGGCAGGAGTCTTGAGCCCCTTCATCTCCAGCAGACGTGCGGCATACCACACCTCGGCAGCATAGAAGAGCATCAGCACGACACGCAGTTCCTGATTGGCACGCAATTCCTCGGAGAACGACACACCCCGACCCACCATACGCGGATTGCTGTCAAGTGAATAGAGGAAGGAGACGAACTCCGAACTGTTGCGCTTGGCCTTGGCATACACATCGCTCACCCCGCTGATGTCGCGCAGCTTCATGTCGAAGTCAGGGGAGAAAGCCTTGTAGAATCCATTGTATTCCGTGCCTCTGCCGAGGAAGTCACCATAGATGTTGTTGCCTGCGAAGCGCACCGACGAGATGAGCACCGCCGTGTTGCCACGGTGATAGACCACGAAGTCGGTGGTGCCGCCACCGATGTCCATCGAGACGACAGGACGGCTCTCGGCATCCACATCCTCCTTCTTGGTATAGTAATAATATGGTGCCAGCGACTCTGCCACTTTCTGGAGCTTGTATCCCTGTGGGGCAATCAGCCTGCGACAAAGTTTGTTCCATGAGTTCTCCAGGTTGGAGATCTGGTAAGGTTGCATGCACACAGGGTAGAACCATGTGATGCCAGTGCGGCTGAGGAAGCCTCCTGAGAGCAACACCTTGTTGCGGATGAGTATCAGGATCTCCTCAAAATAAGCCTCGATAAGGATGTTGTTGCCACGGCTGCTGTCCCACTTTAGGTCGGGCCGTGTCTCATTATAGTCATAGGTATCCTCTTTCTCGTAGTGGAAGCCGATGTTGTAGTCGGCCAGCGGGAACACGTCGCGCCCCTCCACACTGTGACCTGCACGATAGCACAGGTTGGTGCGCATGGGGAAGCGTGCGATCTCTCCCTGTCCGATGCTTACAGGCACGAATTCCTGCATGAAAGACTGTGCCGGACCACCATAGAAAGACTCCAGTCCCTCCTGGTCGATCATCTCCACAGAGCGACGTGAGAGAGAGTTGAGGGAGAGCACCTGCACCTCATCGGGCGAGATGGTGAATGGCTGCGGCTCGGTGTCGGTATCCGTGCGGTATTCGATGTGCGTGTTGGTTGTACCGAAGTCGATGGCAAAGTCGAAGATGCGGCTGCCCTGCCTCACATCGCGGAAGAGCGGCACAAGCACGCCATTGGCGATGGTATTGGTAACCACCAGGAAGTCGTACTCCTCGCTGAGACAGAAGTATTTGGACGAGAGGAACTGCCTGCGCTTGTCGGCCCTGTCGACGAGGGTCTGTGCCAAGGGTTCCGCCCCATAGTTGCGATAAGCATAGACTGCGTAGCGGAACTGATCCTTGCGGTAGCCTGCCGTATCCTCATCCACGAGATACACCCGCTGTGGCTTCTCCAGTGTCGGGTCATCGATATGATAGCTCGGGAAGAGGAAGAGGTCGAAGCGACAATCCATGATAGGCCAGATAAGACGGTCGGGGTCAGGGTCAACCTGCGCCGCCGTGTATTCTCGGTGGAGGGTGACATAACGCCCTTTCTGCACAGGGATGTTGATGACCGCCTGTATGCGCCCATCGGGCATCTCCGTGAGTTGGAACACCGGTTTAGAGGTGTTGCCAGCATAGCCTGTCAACGTCTTTACCGACAGATAGCGCATGATTTCCGGTTTGAGCGGCAGCAGATACTGGCACTCGTCGGAAGTCTTGTTGGCGCCCCGGAAGAAATTGGTGAAGAAAGCCGCCTCGTTCACTGGGAACGGCACCTTCATCAGATAAGGCTCAAACACATCGTCGGTGGTGAGGTATGGATATTGGGTAGAGTCGAAAGGCAGTGTGCGCTCCTCCATCGGCCTCGGGTCACTGAGCGGTGCCATGAGATGAGAATTCCAGTCGGTGGTGGTGTAGCGCATCTCTGGCTCGAAATAGGGTTCTGAGGGCAGCACCAGAGGCAGTCGGTCGCCACCATTTTCGGAAAAGATACGGAAATCGCTATCCGAGGCAATTTTGTCACCAGGGAGGCACATCAACGGGATGTCGCCCGGCAGCATCAGTTGTGAGCTTCCGGCGATGAGCGGCTGATAGACGCTCATATACATGCCCGGCTGCATGGCGTTCATGCGGTTTTTGAATTCCGTGTCGTTGTCGGCCCTGAAGCAGGCATCGGTATAGGCATGCACCTCTGGATAGAGCGCATTGAACTCCGGCTGTTTGGAGAGCAGGTAGATGAACTCGCGGAACTCACGGTCGCGGCCCACCAAGGAGCGGTATGTGCCGTCCTCGTCGGGATGGAACGCCAGGTGATAGCCGCTCAGGTAAACATCATTCACATACGTCAGGTCGTTGGCTGACGCCATGGCCACAGAAGTGGGCGACGTACCGCCCACAATATTGATCTGTCCGACGGCCCCTGCTCCGATGTAGTTGAGCATGTAGATATACTGCATGCGAGCGAAATTGAAACTCCGGGCGTCCTGCGAGAGGAAGAGCTGGAGCGTGGCCGCCACGGCAGCATGCTCTGGCACGCCATCGGCTGCCAACCGCTGGAGGTCGTTGGTCTTATCCCATGTCACAATCTGGAACAGACGTGCATATTTGGTGCGGTAGCCAAAGAATATCTCGAGCACGTCGAGGGCATTGGCAGCCATCTTGTGGTAAATCGACGAACCCTTCACTCCCATCTCGGCACAATAGCCGAAAGCAGTCTTGGCCAGTTCGAAGCCGGCGAATGGTGTGGGGATGGAGGTGATGGGCAGAGAAGCCTTGGCGCCATTGGGGTCGTCGATGGCCTCAATGTCCTTTGTTCCGAGTTGGGTGGTCTCCTGCCATCCCTCAATGGTCTCGCTGCCTTTATGGAATCTGAAAACGTGTGGCATATAGCGTCAGATATAGCGTCTAAATATTGTATTTCTTCTTGATGACATTGTTGATGGCCGTCTCGTGCACGGTGATGAAGAAATTGTAGGTGTCGAGTCCCCTGTATTTCTTCATCGACACATCGGAGATCTCGGTGTCGATGGCAGGATATCCTTTGAGGTTCTTGCCCAGCAACCTGCCCAGCATCGATGTCTTGCGCGGCTCGATGTGCATGATGGTGTCGAACACGTCGTCGGTATTGGCGAAGAGGTCGAACGGCTGGAAACTACGCTGGTTGTCCGACAGCTCCTTGAGCCATTGGTTCTTGTAGGCATCTGCGAACTGGCGCAGGTCGGCGAAGAAGGCGTCATTGAAACTGGCATTCTTCATCTGCGGTGTCTTCGCCCAGGCATAGTCACGGGTCTGGTCGAAATGCTCCATCATGAAGCGTGAGAAGAGATAGAAACTCATCATCTCGCGCCCCACCTGTCCAAAGGTTGAGGTGCACAGATCGCCGAGCGACAGCGGGTTCTGGTCGGCCTTAACGGAGAACTCCCTGAAGGAGGCATTGGTCTGCACGCGATTGTGCTCCACGTTGGCGGTGGCGAAATCGACAATGGCCAGGGCGGCAGCCAATTCTGCGAAATGCGCTTTGTTGCGCTGTTCCGTCGCTCCCTCCACGTTCTCATACCTGTTTTTGATGGAGTCACAGATATAATAGAGATTGTCCACGTCGAGGTTGCCGATATAGTATTTCAGGGCAGCCTTTGTCTTGGAGATGAAGGTCTCCATGTTGATCTCGCTGTCTTTGTTCTCCTTGAGTCCGAAATAAGGAAGCACGGTGACGGCACCGATGGCAGCATTGGCAATGGCCGATGAGTTGGGCATGTTGAGCCGTTCCGCCTCACGGAAGGTTTTCTGCAACAAGGGGAATCCTGCGGCTCCCGTCCCGCCGAAGATACTGCTGACAATGAAGATGCGGTCGTCGGACTGGAAATGTTGGAGCAGTGCGATCATCGACTCGGTGTTCTTCGGGTCATTGAGCACGATGCTACCCATGTTGGGGTTGCCCTTGAAGCCCACATCAAGCGGACAGGCAAGGTTCTTGTCCGAGAAGAGGAGACTCAGCAGCGCCTGGTTGCTGTCCGCCTGTCCCTGGTTGGCAAACCTGTTGTATGCGATATAGTCGGCGAACTTCATGTTCGCCACATTGTTGAGGTGCAACCTGAAACTGGTGTTCATGTCATCAATACCCACATGGAAATAACCCTTCTTCTCAGGACGGTTGTCGAAACTGAGATGCTGGCGTATCTTCATGTAGAGGTTCATGAGCGACACGGTGCGAGTGAGGTCGCCGTTGCTGGTATCGGGATCGATAATGACGGGCACGATGGTGTCGGTCTTGTCACCCAGTGAGACTCCTGATGCGAGGAGCATGGTAAGAGACCGGAGCACACGTGCCCCCGTTCCTCCGATACCGAAGATATAGAGTTTGCTCATTGTCTTAGAAAGGTATGTTTCTGGAGCGGCTGCTGAACGATTTGAAGATCAGGGAGAAGACAAAGTAAAGCAGTGCGCTGTAGGCAAATATGATAAATCCGAAAGACAGGTAGTCTGCCGACCCGACTCCTGCATCCACGATATTCTGTGAGAAAGTGTATCCGCTGATTTTCTGATGTGCGATGAAGATGTCAGCCAAAGAGGCCACTGCCGCCGTACCCAGACCTATATACAACCATTTCTTCACCTGAGCCAGCAGGATGTGGTCGAGCACGATGTAATAGACAAACGCCACGATGAGAGGCAACAGCAACATGACATAAAAGACGGGGCTGTAGCCGCCCGATTGGAACATGTACTTGGAGAAGTCGCCGAGGTAGGCAGCTCCGAAAAGTTCCAGAATGTTTGAGATAATATCCATAAATGTTTAACGATTTATTCGGTTGATTTTTAGAGATCCACTTATTCGTAAGCATCAAATCGCACATCGAGGCGGAAGAGTTCACGGCTGTCGTTCTCCTTGGTGTTGTAGAAAGCGCCGTAGATGCCCTCCACCATCTCCTTGATGGCATACGACTGGTGGCTGGGAGGCAAGGTACCGAGGCGCTTGTTGTAGCTGCACTCCTCCACCCAAGCTGGGATTTGGTTCTTGAGCTTCAGCGTGATTTTCGGCACATAATTCTGACCGAGTGCAACGATTTGTACGCAGATGGGATGACGGAAGAAATCACACTCGGTGAATTTCGCCTTGTCGTTGACATCGGTGATTTTGTATTGCTCTGGCTCCACCTCATAATTGTTGGCATCGAGCAAGTAGCTGTCATCGGCGAAGAGCTGTGACACGCCCAGGCCAATGGCGAAGTTGAAGTTGGGCTGTTCCTTGTCGATGGTCACCTTGCGCACGTTCAGTCCATCATGCTGTGCCTGTATGCGCAGCGCGTTGTTGAAATTGCTGGAGAAAATGCGTGCATTCATGTGATTCAGCAGCCATGTGGGCTCGGAGGAGAGCATGAACTTATGGCGCAGTCCAGGCAGTCCCGTCGGTGTGTCCTCCAGTTCCATGTGGCGGTTGAAGTCCATCACTTGCTCCTTGTTGCCCATCACGATGACATAATACGGGCGCTCGCTGTTGCACGGAATGGCGGCATTGCCTTCGTAATAGTTGCCACTGAATTCCGAGGCACACTGCATAATGATGGCGGCGAACTCATGTTTGCTATCGCGGGCACGGCGAATGGCCTTCATGAATGTGCCCGTCGTACTGCTGGCAGCAGCTGAGAGCAGGTTGCCCACATTGTCGACATCATACATGCAATCGCTCACGAGCACTGAGATGGTATCGCGCTGGGTATGGTCGAGGATCATCTTGAAAATCTTGTTGATGTCCGTCGAACTGGTGTTACCCACCTGCATCGACTGCGGATTGAGGTTGAGCACAAAATTGTCAAGGTCATCACACAGCGGGGTGTGGTAGATGCCTTGGTTGATGAAGTCGAGCGAAGTGCCGCTGTAGAAGCCGTCGGCCTTGGTGATGAGATGCCCGAGGGCGTTCTTGAATTGCGAGTTGGTGGTCACATAGCCGTTCATACTGCCCGAGTTCTCCATATAGATTTTCACCACGGGTTTGGCAGCACTGACGGTTGCGGTGTCGGCAGGGAGGTAATGCTCTGCATTGTCTGCCTCATGGGCACGTCCCCTTCCTATCCACACCACCAATACGGCCAAAACTGCCACCAGCAGGATGGCCAGCAATTTTCTCATCATATCGTTTGTTTGCCTATTCTATTATTCTTACATCGCCATCATAATGGCTATTGGGTGCAAATTTACGAAATAATGCTCAAAAACCGCTATTTTTTGTCTGTTAAATATGTTTATTTTCTCTTTTGTCTGCTTTGTTGGAGTGCTGCCCTCACCTCGCAGCCACAATCACCGACGGTTTTTTGCTTTCTTGAATTATTTTTCGTATCTTTGTCTCTTGTGTGAAGACAGGGACTTTTCTTTCTGATAAATTTTTAACAATTTCTCAATATAAACGAATGACAATTAACGGATTTAAAGTGATAACGCTTTGTGGCAGCACACGCTTCAAAGATGAGTTTCTAGCTGCCCAGAAGCGACTGACCCTGGAAGGCAACATTGTTATTTCCGTGGGACTTTTCGGCCATTCCGGCGATGAAGAGGTATGGAATGAGGGAGTAAAGGACATGCTTGACCGTCAGCATCTGGCAAAGATTGACTTGGCAGATGAAATCTTTGTCATTAATGTTGGGGGCTACATTGGTGAAAGCACAAGACGCGAAATCGCCTATGCAAAATCCAAAGGGAAGGATGTGAAATATCTGGAAAAACTATGAATATCTATCGAATGACAACCACGATGCTGATGGCTGCAATGCTGATGACAATGGCTGAGACCACAGCAGCCAAGGAGATTCCCATCCAGCGCAAACAATTGCTGAACACGGAGTGGCAGTTTGCTGAGAACGACAGTGATTTTACCAAAGCCCAAGCGGTGACGCTGCCCCATGACTGGAGCATCCGTCACCGCTTCAATGCCCAGACACCAGCAGGCAACGAAGGAGGCTACCTGCCCACAGGCAAAGGCTGGTACCGACGCACGCTGACACTAGGCAAAGCCTATGAAGGCAAAAAAGTGCGCCTTTACTTCGAGGGAGTCTATATGAATTCACGCGTCTATGTCAATGGCCATGAGGCCGGCGGCTGGCCTTATGGATACTCATCATTTTGGGTCGATGTCACACCGTTTATCCATACGGGGAACAATGAGATAGTGGTGAGTGTCGACAACTCACAGCAGAAAAACTGTCGCTGGTACTCTGGTTCGGGCATCTACCGCAACGTGTGGCTCGTCACAACCGACAAGACCTATATCGATGACTGGAGCATCGCCGTCAACACACCCGACACGCACCATGTGGAACTGAGCGCGACTGTCGTCTGTGCCGACGGCAGTACCAGACAGTTGCAGCGAACCATTGAGGTGGAGCAACCCCGGCTCTGGTCACCAGACGACCCATATCTCTACGAGACAGAACTTACCATCCCCGAGGGAGACCGTGTCAGCGTCACCTACGGCATCCGCACCATTGACTATAATGCTGAACGAG
>CAMZHP010000078.1 GCA_947306845.1 uncultured Prevotellaceae bacterium | reverse complement strand
TGGCCGTCATCGGCCTTGGCCGTTGCCATGCCACCCATGAGGAACAGGATGACCATGAAACTAACAAAAAATACTCTTCGCATAATCTCTGTTTGTTATAGGTTTCTGGTTGTAAAATTATAATAAAAAACGAAGCGGACAAAACGAATTCCTCATTTTAGCCGATTTCTATCTCCAATTTGTAACTTAATCAAAAAAAAGTGGTAAAAAAACGTAAGTTATAATCATTGGCATGTTGATTCATACGCGATTCATGTCCCTACTCTTAACAATGGAATCATTTATTTACCTTTTGATTTAAGCAAACTTTTTCCCCATATTATTAATGTCTACGAATAATTAGGATGAAAAGAATGTCGCCACCTGCGGCGAAGAATTCGATAATTCGAAAATTCGTGAGATAAATAATTCGTAGAGAGATTCGTGGTTGAAGAAAACCACAGATAACACTGATTCACACAGATGATTTCGTAAAGATTCGATGTTTGGGTTGGGTTATTCGCCTTATAAGTTACCCTCAAGTTCCAATAGTTCCTGATGAAAATCTTTCAATCTTTTTACTTCAACTCTTGGAAACGAAATGGTCTTCAAAACATCAAAATGATGGTCCTCACTGACAATATAATCCGCATTGGCAACAATGGCACAATCAACAAACTTATTGTCATCCTTGTCTACCTCGATTAATCCGAAATGATATTGTGCATCTACCTTCATAACATTATTAGCCCTTAGAATCGTTTCCACTGCTAAACGGGCAACAACAGGAGACATGTGGGAGGATATGATTTCAGCATATTCCTCGATAATTTCATTGGAAACGCAAAGGACATATCTGCCTATCACAAAACTATCCCAAACTTTATAGAACTCACTTCTTGAAGAAAGGGATTGCAGGAGACAGTTTGTATCAAGCACAACATACCTGTTCATCTACTTGAATTATAAGGAGTTCGCATATGCTCATTTCTCCAGCCATTCACAATGTCTTCATTGAGAGTCCCATTTTCCCAAAGTTTGTCAATCTCATTTTGCAAACGGGAATTTAAAAACTGGACAATGACATTTTTGAGATCTTCTACATCTTTCTCGCTGTTGATGCAAGAAAGCATGTTGATAATCTCATATTGAGCCGAATTGATTTTGGTTTTTCGTTCCATACACACATTTTCTTTATTGTGCAAAATTACCACATTTTTCCTAATTCGCGATATTTTCAAGATGAAAAAAATCTAAAAACAATAGTAGTATTGAACTTTAAGTGGAGATCCGCAAAATTCGTGGTTGAATACAATTCATGAAAAATACGTGATACATTCGTGGCAATTCGCGTTAAAGAAAAACACAGATAACACTTATTTACACACACAGATGAATTCGTGGAGATTCGAGTGATTCGTGGTTGAAGAAAACCGCAGATAACACAGATATCCACAGATATTGCCCGCTTCGCGGTCGGGGTATAATCATTAGAGTGAAGTTCTGTGGTTAAAATCAGCATCATCAGCAACATCCGTAGTTGAATTCGATAACATTCATGTTTTTTCCTCCATCTATTTGGCAATGTGAGAAATAATGCATAATTTCGCAACCTAAGTGTAATTGATGTATTATAACCCATGCGTGAAGTCAATTTATTGAGGAACCTATTCATCATGTTGTCATTGGCCTTTGGGATGTCGGCATTAGCGGCAGACTTCCAGGCCGACGGTCTTTGTTACAGTTTCAATACAGACAACGCTGTGACGGTGATGGCCCTTGAGCAGGAAAGTGTGTCCGGCAGTTATGCTGGAGACATCGTCATCCCTGAAAAAGTCACTTACGAGGAGACGGAATACACGGTGACGTCAATCGATGCGGAGGCTTTCGTGGGATGCTATCAACTCACCAGTGTCTCCATCCCCAAGACCGTCACGAGTATCGGCGACGAACCCTTCATGGCATGCAACAGTCTGAGGGCAGTCAATGTGGATGTATCCAACCCCGCCTATAGCAGCCAGGACGGCGTGCTTTTCGACAAGGATGCCACCACCATCATTGTCTGCCCGGCAGCGAAGGCGGGCAGCTATACTATACCCTCGACGGTGACCGCTATCAGTGCCTCTGCGTTCTACGGATGCGCTCAGCTCACCGCTGTCTCCATACCATCTTCTGTGAAGGAAGTAGGGAACAGCGCGTTCCGCGACTGCAGCAAGCTCACCACCATCACCTTGCCTGGCGGCGTGAGGGAAATAGCTCCCAAGACATTCTACGGATGTACCCAACTGCGTTCGGCCGCCCTACCCTCTTCGCTGTCGGTCATCGGGGCCTCGGCCTTTTTCCGATGCAGCTCTCTCTCTTTCGTGTCGATACCTGCATCGCTCACCGAGATCCACTCCCACGCCTTCGAGTCGTGCACTGCTCTCACCTCTCTTACATTGCCGAAAGGTCTGGAAGTGATTGCCACCCATGCTTTTGAGGGATGCACCCGACTGTCCACACTGGTCATCCCGTCGACGGTGCATACCATCGAGGCCTGTGCGTTTGCCAAATGCACATCCATGAAATCCCTGCTCGTGGCTGCCTCCAATGCTACTTACACCAGTCAGGGTGGAGTGATCTACAGCAAAGACATGACCACCTTGGTCTGCTGCCCTTCAGGGAAGAGCGGTTCGCTGTCCATTCCAGAGACGGTGACCTCGTTGGGAGCCTACAGCATGGCGTTCTGCGACCAGCTGACCTCCGTCGTGCTGCCGTCATCACTCACGCAGATCGGCGACGATGCCCTTTACGCCTGCACCGGCCTCACCACGCTGACCATCCCACAGGGTGTGAAGAAGATAGGAGCCGGAGCGTTCTACTACTGTTACGACCTGGAGTCCATCACTTGCTATCCCTCGGCAGTGCCTTCGCTCTCGGGCAATATTCTAACGTCTGCCATGTATGGCGAAGTGACTCTCTATGTGCCCACCCAACTCCTCTCCAAGTATAAGAGTGCGCGGGGATGGAAGAGTTTCTCGCATATCCTCCCCATCGAGGAGAAGCTCTCCTGCTCTTCCGAACTGGCCTACCCCATGGCATCCACCTCGGTCACCCTGTCGATGTTGGTCGCCAATACCAACGTGCGCAGCTATGAGATGTATTTTCACCTCCCTGAGGGTGTGACTCCACTGATGCGCAGTGAAGGCATCCCTGCGTGTGAATTCCCGTCACCACGCTATAAGGGTGGCTCCGTGACGGCAAATATGGAGCAGGTGGGCGACAACGACTATTACCTACGGGTGACTCTCAGCGATGACTGCACTTTTGTCGGCAACGAGGGCGAACTGCTCAAATGCTGGTTCAAGGTGGGCAACTTACCCTATGGTGAGGCCGTCGGCTATATCGATCAGACGGTGGTGACATACTTCGACGGTACAGAGACGGCGGTGCAAGACTGCGACATCCTCATTGCCGTGGAAAATGGGTTGCTCGGCGATGCCAACGGCGATGGAAAGGTGAATGTCGCCGATGTGATGGTGACGGTCAACAAGGTGATGGGCCGCGATTCCGCCGTCTTCATCTGGCAACTGGCAGACGTCAACCGCGACGCACAGTTTTCCGTGGCCGATGTGATGGGCATCGTGGGCATCGTGCTGGGCAACCCATGATCTCGCGACAACCCAGGACGGGTCGTAACATAAGAACATACTCAAGGGGGGCGGACCAATGTTCGCCCCCCTTGAGTATATAGGTTCTGGCTTGTTAATCAGAGAAACGGTTTTCCAGTCTGTCGGATGAAGCACCACCACAACTGTCCCAGAGCCTCGATTCGTCGGCAGCGGCCTCAGAGGCATCAGTCTCCTCCCCAGATTTGGAGGTGTCTACGGAGAAGGTGCAGAAACACCTGTTGTCCAGGCCTGGTTCACTGGTTGTCTCCGGCGCGAGATATATCTTTTTCTGTCTCATGGGTGTCGGTGTTTATCTGATTACCATTTTCTTTCCATTCACGATGTAAATGCCTTTGGGCAACTGTCTACCGGCATTGATAGCCTGGCCGTTGAGGTTATAGATGCCCTCTGCCTTCTTCCACTGTCCGGCTTCCACGGTGAGCATCCCGTTGGTGGCACCTTCGAGCAGCACCTGCACGTTGGAGGCAGCACCGTCGGGCACAGTGAATGTAGCCCTCAGACCATAGGTGTAGTTGGCGGGATAGGCCTTCGGCCATTTCAGCTTCCCGTCGGTACCCAAAAACAGCTCGTTGCTCTGATGGGGCATGCGGTAGCGCTCATAGTGGCCGGTGTAGGCATATCCGTCAATCTCCGACGTGCCGGCGGCGACATCGGCGATGGCCATGTTCTCAAACTCCGGATTCTCCACGGTGGTCTCAGGCTTGACGATGTAGGGCACACCGGCCTCCATCGACTCCACGGCATCGAACTTCATCACAGTGCCATGGACGCTCTTCAGGGCGAGCACCTCGCCATTGCCGAACGTCTTGCTGATTTCCTCTGCCGACAGGGCAAACGGCACACACAGCGTGCTGTAATAACTATTGGAGAGGGTGCGCTCCAAGCGCACTTTACCGTATGTCCGTGCCTCGATGGGACCGGTCGAGGTGGCATAGACCGTGGCCGACTCCTTGAGCACAAGGCAGTCCACCGTATTCACTTCCTCGGTGTAGAGCGTGATCTGCAGACACACCTGCTTTCCCTTGGCGGTGAACGTCAATGTTCCTTCCACCGGTGTGCTGAAGTCGAAGTGATAGGTGGGAAACTCCGAATAGCTGATCGTCCTGCTGGGAAGCGTGTATTCCGTGCTCTCATAATCCGTGCCGTT
Organism: uncultured Prevotellaceae bacterium; assembly: GCA_947306845.1. The sequence continues at coordinate 7,027 of CAMZHP010000078.1, read as the reverse complement.
GACGGTGGCGATGTAGGCCCCTTCGCTATCGTTGTTGCTGTAGCCGAAGAAGTCGATGCCGGTGACCCTCACCCCCTCGGGGATGGTGATGGTGTACTCGTAGTTGGCGGAGTATTTGATAAAGTCTCTGTCGCCATTGTTGGTAGCACTTTGGTAGCCTCCGTCACCTGTCGTCCTGCCCACTTTGAAGCCGTTGGAGAAATTCCACACGCAGTTTTTGTCATCGGTGGTGCCGGTGGTGGATTTGTAGGTGCTGTTGGTAATGGTAGCATTGCTCCCTGCAGTCCATCCCTCGGTGGTGGTCAACTCCTCATACACTTCTTCCTCGGTGTCCTCGCCCTCGGCATGCACGTTGAAGGTGCGCGTGAGGGAGATGCCGCCCTGTGAGGCGGTGACGGAGAAGGAGGTGAGTCCGCCCTTGGTCGGGATGAAGGTGAGCTGCGTGCCGGATAGGGAGGTGTTCAAGCCGTTGGCACTGATGGTGTATGTGGCACTGGTGTAGCCGGCGAAATAGTCAGAGAGGTTAATAGTCTCCGGCGTGCCGGTGGTGAGGTTGTAGAAATGAGGCTCTGCCATCCAGTTGAGGTATTCCTCCAAGTTGGTGTAATAGCCCACCTCATCGTCGCAGGCGTTGTTGTTAGCGGTGGTGGTGCTCCATCCCTTGGCGGTCTCAAACCAATCGGGGATACCGTCTTGGTCGGTGTCCCAGTCGGCGGCCCTGCTCTCGGTGATGATGTTCAGTCCGCTGAATCCCTCGCAGCCGCTGTCCTCCTCGGAGTCGATGAGTCCGTCGCTGACGTTGTCGTAGCTGCCGGTGGTGGTGTAGGTGCGGTTAAGGGTCTCATCCACCATGCGGATGTCGTGGTTGTCCAGCTCGGGCTGGTTGCACCCCACGTCGCTGAGCACGTTGCGAAAGGCGGATTGTGCCGTCTCGATGGTGGCCATGGATTCGAAGAAAGGCTGGCTCTGGAACACCGTCCAGTCGAGTGTCTGTCCGCCACTCAGGGTGTATTTGTAGGTTTCATTCTCTGCGTCGTTGGTGATGGAGCCGTCCTTGTTCTCACGGATGTTGCCGCTCACATAGTAGGCCTGACTTCCCATGCCGGTGCCTTCGAGGTCGGCCTTGAGCAGGATCTTCTGCGTGGTGGCCTGTCCCATCTTGTAGTAGTTGTTGACGAACTGCCCCTCATGGGTGCCGCCGTCGGTGGCACGGCTGCCCCAATTGTAGCACACGTTGTTGAACATGTCGTGGTGGCCGTCATAGTAGCCGGCTCCGTCGAGTCCGCCACTCATACTCCAGTTGCGCCCCTCGTTGTGGGCCAGGAGGTTGTGGTGGAACGAACTGCCTTTTCCTCCCATCTCACCGCCGCCGATGGTGGCAGCATAGCCATGTCCAGTGCCGGCGCTGTAGTTGGGATGGCCGGCCACGTTGAGGGCCTCAGAGATGAGCGTGCGCTGCAGCGTGATGTTCTTGGCGTTGCGCGAGGAGAAGCCCTCGTCGATGGTCCAAGAGATGGAGCAGTGGTCCATGATGCTGTGGTCGTTGCCGGCCATGCCCAGTCCATCGAGTCCGGTGCTCTCCGAACTCACCCCGAGATGTCCGAGGCGAGCGCGGACGAAGCGTGTGATGCCATCGCTGGCCATACCGAAGGGTGCTGCCTTGAACATGATGCCGCGCCCCGGGGCAGTCTGTCCGGCGATGGTCACATATTTGTCGCTGCATGTGAGGCGTCCCTGGAGGGTGATCACGCCGGCCACGTCGAAAACGATGGTGCGCGGACCGCTCAGTTGGGTGATACCGTAGCGGAAGGTACCTTCGGCGGGGTTGCTGACATTGTCGTCAAGGGAGGTGACATGATAGACGATGCCGTCTCCGGCCCCGCGGCCGCCGATGGCGTAGCGTCCATAGCCCTCAGCACCGGGGAAGGCATCGCGGCGGGGCTGGAACTCCCATACCTCGCCGGGGTAGGTCTCACCGTCGATGGTCTCGTCCACCCGCCAGTAGTAGCGCTTCAGGGGCGACAGCCCACTCTTGGTGAGGGTAGTGGCAGTGGTAGATGTGCCGGTGGCAGTGCTCAGTGCTGCTGCACTTTCGGCCACATAGACGGTGTGCGTCGTGGCACCGGAGGCGGCCTCCCAGGAGAGGGTGACGCTGCCGTTGCTGAACACGGCATGGTAGTCGCCATTCTCGGGCGACGGGGTGGTGGCTCGTTTGTCGCCGGACACTTCGCCGATCTCAATGCCGTTGATGCAGAACGAGGTGCAGTCGTAGGTCACGCCGTCGGCGGGAACGGTGTAGTAGGTGATCTCCACCTGCTCGTTGTCAGAGGTGGTGAACTCCACCGATGTCTTGGCCGTGGCGGCCTTGGTGAGTGAGGTCTCACAATAGGTCTGGGCGATACCGCTCTGCACGACGGTGCTGCCGAGTTTCACGCTGATGGGCGGACAGTTGGTGATGCCACGGTCCACGAAGTTGTGGTAGGCGGTCACGGAGTGCTGGCCCGCGCTCAGTCCGGAGAGTGTCACCTTGATGGCGGCCATCCCAGAAGTGAGCTGGTCGCCGCCTTTCTTGCCGATGATGCCGTCCTGGATGAGCCGCAGCTCATCGCCCGCACTGACAAGGTTCTTGTTCCAGCTTCTGGTAATCCTGTTGGCCATGCTCCCTTCGCCGAGGCTGATGGTCATGGTCACACCATTGTCGAAGGTCATCGACTGTGTGCCGGTGGAAGTGATGTCGCTCACCACCCATGCCGTGTAACCGGTGGCGGTGCGCGCCACTTCATTCTCTGTGTTGTTGTTGAAATCGACCTTCTGGGCGTGTGCGCCGGCTGTCATCCCTATCATGAGAGATGCGGTGAGCACATTTCTGCGCCATAAGGTCTTCACGCTGTTGTTTTTCATATTGGATGCTTTGATCGTTGCTGTACGTGCCTCTTTGGGCACACTCCCTTGAAACGGACAAAATGAGGGGGGAGCGAAGTCCCGCCTCATTGTATGTCTTTCTGCTTTTGCCCCCGGATGGAAGTCCACCCGGGGGCATGGCATTGGTTTCTTATTCCCAGAGAGACTTGGGCTGCGCGAGTTCCTGTTCCAACTCGCCGTTGTCATCAAATTCGAAGGTGTTGGCACCGCCTTCGCCGTCGGCACGGAAACTGGTGTCACCGGCATGGATGTCGAGCGTGCTGTTCTTCAGGTTGAGCACCGTAATCTCTGTCAAGGGTTGGCTATATATTCTTTTCATGATTCATGTAGATGTTTGATGATGATTACTTCACGACCACTTTCTTTCCGTTCACCACATAGACACCCTTGGTGGGGTTGTCCACGCGCACACCGTTGAGGTTGTAGTACACGCCGTCGTCCACAGGCTTGCGGGTCATGTCGGCGATGCCGTCGGTTTCGTCAATGGAGAAGAAGCCGTCATTGCCTTTCAGGATGTCGCTCTCGCTCATGTGCAGATAGGCGCCGAAGGCGGGCACGGTAGCACCGGTCAGTGCGATGTAGAATCCCACCTGGTCGTCTGTCTCTTTGGGGTTGCTCCAGCGGAAGCCGCTCGAAGACAGGATGTAGTCGAGGTCACCGCCGCTGTAGGCTTCCATACCCAATGTTCCGGTGAGGGAGACAGGGCTGTCGGTGGAGTTGCCCACGAGCTGATTGCTCACACTGGCACCGTCGGCAGAGGTGGTGGAGCAGCTGTAGCTGTCGGTGTTGTGACCAGTGGCGATGAAGTAGTAGTCAGATGCCGAGCCTTCGAGGAGCATGCCGTCACCAGCGACCACGGTGTTAAGCGGAGTGGTCTTGATATTGGTGTGTGAAGAAGGTACACAGGCATAGGCGTCGGTGAGGGTCGTGTTGGCTTCCTTCGTCTTGGCTACGTCGAGGTCCCAAGGATAGCTGTAGGTGGCGTAGTTGCCAAAGTTGCCTGTAATCTCCTTGGCCTGGGTGGAGTAGGCAATCCAGTGGAGTGCCGTATTGGCATCGAGGGCCAGACGGATATACTTCACGCTACCGTCGAGAGGAACGTCGAACTCATTGATGAAATAGGTGCCACCGTCGCCCGTATAAGAGATATTGTCTGTGATACCTTTGATGTCTTGGGTGAATGAGGTCTCATTGGCACTGGCCACCTTATCGATCCAGATGTTCTTGCTGGGTTCGTTTGTCCAGCCTTTCACAAACAGTTTGATGGTCTTGTTCTCAAGGGCGCTCGTAGCTTTGGCATCAGGCACTGGCAAAATGAGATAGTGGGTGTTGCCTTGAAAATAGACGTAGGAGCCTTTGTAGGGGTGACCCTCTTTGTAGATACGCATACGGTCGCGCTTGTTATACCAGATGCCAGAGGTGTTGCCGAGAGCAACCTTCATACCTGCAAACTCGGGCATCACGGTGTTCTGACCCACGAAGTTGCGCACGGTGTTGGTGGTATAATGGTTGGAACTTTGCCTGTTAACAGTGACTTTAAGAGGATTCGCAGCATCCCCAGATGATACTGAGTTGGCATAGTTGAAGTTGAAGGCGGAGCCGATACCCAACTGATAGTAATTGAAGGTCTGTGTGGTGCCTTCAACGTCGGTCACTTCGAACTCATCCATATATCTGTTGTCATCCACCCAGTAGGAGGCGTTGAGGTCGGCGGTGTTGATGGGCTTGGTGAAGTCCCAAGTGTAAGGCAGGGTCATCTCGCTGCGCTGTTCCTCAAGTTCGGCCTCAATGTCTGCGACGGGCCAGATGGTGAGGATACGCTCAATTGTCTTATCGGGGTTTTGGTCATCGGATGCAACGAGTTTCACGGTGCCGGCGGTCTTACCATAGATGAATAGACGGTTTGTCCTTGCACTTTTGCCGTTGACGAGGAAAATCAGAGCTTCGCCGCCGTCACCGGTACTCTCAATCCTGAAGTTGGGCACACCGGGGGCGTTGGTTTCGCCATCTGCCTTCTGATAGGTTTTAGAGCTGAGCACCACAGTGCCGTCCAGCTTGATGCCATAAAGATAGCCATTGTCTGCAGATGTGCTGTTGTTGCCAGAGAAGCTGCCTTTCACGTCGGGCATCATGATGTAGTCATCCTGATAGAAGTAGATGGGTGTGTTATCTACCCATTGGAAGTCGTTGGTGCCGGCTGCGACCACGGTGATGGTGTAGGTGGCGGTGCAGTCCTCATAGGCGTCAGACTTTAAGGTGACGGTGATGGTGGTGGTGCCTTCCGACACGCCGGTGATGACGGGGTTGACACCGTCGATGCGGGTGAAACCGTTCTCTTCGCCTTGCTCATTATAATAAGGTTTTACGAGCAGATTGGAGGGCACGCTGGCAATGCTCGGGTCTGCAGACTCTGCGGTGAGCGAGGTGATATGCTCCTTGTAGATCGTGGGCAGATTGAGATGCGGGGTGATGGTGCTTCCCTGGGGGATGGAACCCTGCTGCGGGTTGAACGACAGGTTGACTTGCCCCTTGATGACTGTCAGGGTATAGGTTGCCTCATGATAGGGCTTGCCATTGAGATTGGTCGGGTAGATGGTGACGGTGGTGGAACCGATATACTTGGTGTTGATATTCGACTTACCGTTGAACACGGGGTTCTCGCTGTTGGCTGTTGCCACACTCTCGTCGCTGAACTTGTAGGCGAACTGCAGGCCGGGATCGGAGCAGATGATGGCGATGGTGCTGCTGTTGCCGAGGGGCACCTCGTCGGTGTCTTGAGCAAAGGCCAGGGTGTAGTCAGCACCGGTGGCGTTGACGGTCAGGGCGTAGGATGCCTCTGCTGCCAGATATTCGCTGGTCTCGGGGGTTGATGCAGTGATGACACACTCGCCGGCGTTGACGATGGTGACATTGCCGTTGGCATCCACGGTGGCGATCTTCTCATTAGAAGAGGTATACACCACGTCGGTGCGGGTGGGGGTGACAGTCAGCGAGTTGCTCACGGTGCCTCCATAATTCACTTCCACGGCGTCACTGGCCCATGTGAGCTCTTGGTTCTTCTTCGTCACCTGAAGGAGGAAACTGGTCTCGCAGGGCAGATAGTTGTCGTTGCCGGCATAGCTCAGGGTGATCAAGGCTGTTCCGGTAGCACCAGCACTCCAATGCATGCCAAGCCCCGTTACGCTTGTCCCTTGTTTGTTAAATCTCTTACTAACGTCCAGTCCGTCAATGTTACTATTGGATATTTCAATGGTGATTTCTGCATCACTAGGCCAGACACCATTGTCCGAAGCATCTCGTACACGAACATTATCGAAAACACAGCGGTTCGACTGACTGTTCACCGTATTGTCCGTAGGCACGGAGATGTCGTTAATGGTCAAGAAGTGTGTCTCCTTGACTCGGGAGATGGTGAATTCGTCGAAATAAGTGCTTTTGCCTGTTTTACGATAAATGTAGAAGGTATTCTTCCCAACTAATTCATCGGTAGCAGTAACAGTGTAACTGCTAAAATCGACCCAACTTTCTTCTGTTGCAGTGGGTATTAACAAAGCGGAAGAGCATGAGTTAGGTCGAGATTCCGCTGTCGATAGCCAAAGTCCAAGATCTGTGTCTGTTCTGGAAGTTCCTCTCGCTGTTATCACATCACCTGCTTGTAATGCCTGATCAAGCTCTACTTTAAAGTAAGTGTTATTATTGGTAATCTTAAAGGCTCCAAGATTTGATTTACTTTCAATAAGTTCTTTGGCAATTTCCTGTTCATTAATAGCTGTAACTTTGCCGCCTGTGATATTGGCATAATTACTTGAAATTACCGTAGAGGAACTTGCTGCAAATAAGACTGTCTCTGTTGTAGTAACATCTGCCTTGAAGATGACCTCTGCATGGACATACGAAGCCATCATGCCAAATAAGGCTAAAAGAAATAAGTACGTTTTTTTCATTTGACTTTAGTTTTATAGTTATTTTTTTATAAATTTATGCTTTACAATTTACATGATAACTAATGTAGTATTGTTTTAGTTCTGCAAAGTTAAGCATATAATAATGAAGAAACGAGCTTTTTTTGAAACAATGTCTGTTATTTGCATGATTTAGAAAAAAA
>CAMZHP010000077.1 GCA_947306845.1 uncultured Prevotellaceae bacterium | reverse complement strand
AGGGAAATCAAGTTATCCTAAGAACCTTTCTGATGACAATAACCTGCAGGAAAAGATGACTCAACTCCTATCCATGTTCGAGGTGTCTTTCACTCCTCGTCAGCGTAAGAATTACCTCTTCTACTGTCTATATTATTTGTTCAAGTGCCTTGATTTGCAAGAATATTGCAGTTTTCTTAAAGAATTGGCCAATAAATATTTCTTCGATATTTATCTGAACAAGGGGCTCCTAAATGAGATTAACACACCTATTCCTGGTGCATTTGACCAAGTCGTCATCGAAGGCAAAAATCTTAATCTCACATGCAACAATAAAAATCAGGATTTTAACAGCATTTATGGTGATGGCAGAGAAAAGACGAAGGGTATACCTCTTTTTGTATTCAACTATATAGATTTCTTGATATGGGAAAAATATAAAGATAATCTCTCAGGAGAGAAATTAAAAGAGGGCTCTGATGAACGTAATCGTTTCTTCCATGAATTAGGCTGTTCTGATTTTGGACTTAAGGTATTCAACCAGTTCTATTTCTCACGCACCCGTCGTTCTTTGGAGCATTATTATCCACAAGCAAACATTGGCACAGATATAGATGAGAACCAGATTAACTGTTTCGGTAACTTTGCGATGATTGGAAATGAGGCTAATAGCTCAGGGTCAAACTGGAGTCCAAAGACTAAACTTGACCACTATCTTGACTCATCAGGCAAAATATTGCAAGTGAGTGTGGCTTCATTGAAATTCAGAATTATGATGCAAATATGCAAAGACAATATTGAATCCAAAACCCGTGATAATGGTCAGGAGTGGATATTTGAAGATATAAAGTGTCATCAGGAAAAGATGCTAATTTTATTGAATTAACAAACACTACCAATCGAGAAACAACATGTAGGTCATGAAGTTTCATCGTGTTTTTGACAGTCGTCTAAGATACTCATGCTCGGAAAAACTCAAATAAATTTGGATTTTCACTCGCTTCATCGTATCTTTGCAAAAACACATGAAATAATAGTGCTTTTTAAAATCAATACATTATGGAAAAACTATCATTTATCAAGAGAGTGTTGTTGGTCATGGTGATGGTATGCTGTGGCTCTGTCGCCACCATCCAGGCCGCTACCGTGACGAAGTATGATGCCGTGCAGCAATCGCGGTATGTGACCATCACAGGTACAGGAGTGAGACTGAGATATGGTCCCGGTCTCGACTATGGCTATTACAAGGATGCGCGTGGCAACACCATCAGTCCCAAGAAAGGCTCAAAACTCGAACTCCTCGGACAGGATGGCGACTGGTATGAGGTGCGCTATGGGCAGGATGTGGCATACGTCTTCAAACAGTATGCGTCGCTGTCAAGTGCTCCTGCAAAGGCACAGCCATCATCGATGGTGCAGGTGACGGGCGTGGGTGTCAGACTCCGCATGGGTCCCGGTCTCAACTATGACTTCCTGAAATGGAAGGATGGCACCACCCGCGCTCCCAAGAAGGGCGAGCGTCTGGTCTGCGTCGGCGAGACCTCCGACTGGTATAAGGTGAAGTATGCCAACGGTGTGTACTACATCTTCAAGCAGTATGCCAAGAAAGTGAGGTGATATGCGCTTCAGACTTTCTATGCTGTCATTGCTGGTGTCTGTATCCGTTGCCACCATGGCCCAGTTTGGCCCGGCGGATGCGGATGCTAAGTATGCCACCGACTTGCTGAAGCCAGGCACGGCTGTGCCTGACTTCAAACTGAAGGATGTCAACGGGCGCACACAGCGGCTGTCAAAGTTGATCAAGGGCAGTTACACGGTGATAGACTTCTGGGCCTCATGGTGCCCCGACTGCCGGAAGGATATCCCCAATGTGAAGCGGATGTACGAGAATTTCGCTCCCATGGGCGTGCAGTTCGTGGGTGTGTCGTTCGACAACGAAACTGACAAATGGAAGGATGCCGTCGACAAATATGCCCTTACCTATCCGCAGGTGAGTGACTTGAAGCGCATGCGCGACTCAGAGGTGGCGAAGGCGTTTGGCGTGAAATGGATACCGTCGATGATGCTCATCGACAAAGAAGGCAAGGTGGTGCTCAGCACTGTCCTCTCCGACAAGATGGAGCGCACGCTGACGGAACTGATGGCGAAGGAGCACCCCGTTGTGCTCAACGGCACCACCGAGCGGGTCACCATCGATGGCTCCAAGGGCGCTTTGGCCGCCATCATCCAGAAGCCTGTGCTCAGTCAAGGACAGCAGTGCCCCATGGTGATGTTGTGTCATGGCTTCAGCGGGCGCAAGGACGGGCCGATGTTTGAACTCGTCGCCGACTCGCTCATGCAGCATGGCATCGCCAGCATCCGCTTCGACTTCAACGGACACGGAGAGAGTGAGGGCGACTTTGTCGATATGACGGTGCCCAATGAGGTGGAGGATGCGAAGAAGGTATTTGAATATGTGCGCGACCTGCGCTATGTGTCCAAGGTGGCCGTTGTGGGGCATTCACAGGGCGGTGTGGTGGCAAGCATGCTCGCCGGACAAGCCGAACCCGAGTCTTTCGCGGCTGTGGTGCTGATGGCCCCAGCGGCAGTGCTCCGTGATGATGCCATCAGGGGCAGTACCATGGGCGCCACTTACGACCCGCTCGATCCGCCGGAGTTCGTGCAACTCTATGGCAATCTCCGTCTGGGACGTGAATATATCCGCTCGGCGTTCTCGCTGCCGATATATGAGACCGCAGCCAAATATCAGGGGCCTGCGCTCATCGTCCACGGCACTGCCGACCGTGTGGTGCCTTACACCTACGGGGAGCGCTATCATCAGATTTGGCCAAAAAGTGAACTGGTGATTCTCGATGCGTTCGACCATGGTTTTGGACAGAACATATACCGTGCGACAACGATTGTCTCCGACTATCTCATCCGCCAGTTGACAGAGAGGTGAGGGGTGAGAGGTGAGAGAATACCCCTTATTTCTTCTGCACTTGTTGATAACCAACAAGTTGATCCGTTCTTCCACCAGGCTCTCGGTAATACACCAGGGCCTGGTATTTGTTTTCCGTCTGGAAGAAACTGCCCTCGGTGGGCATCAATTTGGTATAGCCTTCACTATCCACCATCAAGTATTGGTAGGAGTAGTAGCCCATCTTGAGCAGGATGGCCGCCTGATAACTCTTGGTAGCCTCATCATATTCCATGAGGTATTCTGGCAAGAACCGGTCGTTGGTCCACACACCGTTGAGATAGACATCGCCCTCCACCGGACTGGGGCAATTCAGTTGGAAATGCACCATCACATAGTCGGTCAGGCGGTCGTTCTCAACGTTGTCACTGTTGCGGATATAGAAAGCACCGTTGGCATCCTCGTCATAGAGGTAGTTGGGCCGTGGCTCGTCGACATAGACGAAGGCATGGAACCGCTCTCCGTCCCAGCGGATGCGTTCGATGCCGAGGGTGGGGTGGTCGGTGTCGAGCACCTCAAACTTGTGGTATTCGTTGCCGGCATCGAAGATGAGGTCACGGCAGTGCTCCCACCGTAGTCCGTCGTTCATCGTGTACTGCGGACGAGCATTGACGATGGCGTTGTCCCAGCGGCCGTTCTGCATCACCACTGTATGGAGTTGTGTGGAGGGATCTGTGACATGCACGCCAGAGTAACTGACTGCCATGTTCACTTGCTGATGGGAGTTGTTCACGTCGATGTCGGTGTTGGTCGTGACATTCATCGAGACACCCATTCGCGGTTCCACAATCATGAAGCAGGCGGTGAGCATGGGCTCCTCCTCGTTGTTGTCGTCATAGACCGTCAACTTGTAGTTCCCGCTCATTTTCAGCCTGCAGTTCTTGTTGGGTATCGTCAGCCGGTAGTGGGTGTAGAGCATGTTGGTGTTGAGCGACTCCTCTGAGTCCTCAATCAGGTTGCCCTCTGTGAACCCGACGATATAGTCGCTCTCAAAGAGTCCGTCGCTCACCGACCAGTCGGCCTCGCAATGCTCCAGCTTGTAGGTGTAGCGGTGATACTCATGGGTGAGGTCGTCGAAGGAGATGTGGATGGGGTTGCCGCCGAGGAAGGCCACTGGTGGCGACAGCCAGTCGTCACCGGCCACCACCTGTAGGGTGGCAATGCGGTCGTTGAGTATTTCATTGCGCTGCGCGAAGGCTGTGATGGGCATCACAGACAGCAGGAGGAACCAAAGGAATGACTTCATGGGATGATGTTTGTTGGTGGGTGTTATTCGTCTTCTACGTCATAGGACATCTTTCCGCTTGCCATGCGGAGGAATTTGCCATTGGTGTCATAGGCGCTCAAGAAAGAATAGCGTCCGCCCTCGGAGTAGTAGCCGTAAGAGGCGACGATGATTTCTTTCTTTTCCGCGTCGAGGTTTGCCACTCCTTCTGTGGAGGGAAGTTGTATGGCGGTTTTCGCATCGGTGTCGATGATGTATGTCCATTCGTTTCTGCCGTCGGGACAGCCTTCTACAATCACCTTGCTTACGTCGCCAGGGGCAATCCATGCCTTTTCAGCACTTACAATCTGGTTAAGTCCCACTTTCGCTCCGTCTGCTTTCTCACCTTGCATCTTATCCCACTGGGCCTCGGCCTTCGGGTTGGTCTCGCATATCTTGCGCACTGTGCCGGTACGCTCGTCAGCCAACCAAATGGAATAGACAATGGCACCGTCGTAGTCTTCCAGCACCCTTTCTTCATTGGTATAGACGGCATGTTGGAAAAAACTGTCCTGGCGCTTGGCTGTGGATGGCAATTCGCTGATATCCAGGATGTCATCATCATTGGCAGAGACTTCGTTTCCTGTGATGTCTTTTGAAGCAGATGTATCCTTGGCAGACAATGTGGTGTCAGCAGCCGATGCGGCATCAGGTTGTTCTTCTGCTTTGCTTTCATTTTTTGCATGGCAGCCAGCCAGTATGAAAGCAAGGCTGAGCAAAATCAAATAATTCCTCATAAGCGTCATCTTTTGAAGGTGATAGTTCTGTTGTTGTTGCAAATTTAAATAATAATTCGCACAATCATGCCATGCGAAGCGTGATTTTTCTTACTTTATTAGAGGAAGGTGTACTATGATTAGGATAAAATCCAACACTTGTATCTGTTCAGCGAATCATCTTTTTGAGTCGCCTTCGGCGAGAAATTTTAAGAAAATGTTTAAGAAAATTATAAGAAAATATTTTTTTACCATTTTTTTATTCATTTTTTTATCATTTGACTTCCGCTTCGCACGTCGACCGTTGGTTCTGCCCGTCAGGGCACTCCAAATGATGATTCGCTGAATAATTACCAACACTTCTCAACTTGTTAAAAAACCTAAAATTGAAGCCGTAGTCCGTTGCGTCTCCGTTTTTTTTTATAATTTTGCAGCCGCAAAACGGGCAAGTCTTGCACGGCCAGCTCCCTGCAAATCCTCCAGGACGGGAACGTAGCAAAGGTAGTAGGTTGAGCGGCGCGATGCAAGCAGCTTGCCCACCCGCCTCTTTAGCTCAGTTGGCCAGAGCACGTGATTTGTAATCTCGGGGTCGTTGGTTCGAATCCGACAAGAGGCTCAGAAAAAGCCGTGTCTCATTCAGCAGACACGGCTTTTTGTATATTTTAACACACACACGGTCGCATATTATGCTAAAATCCCTTAATTTTGCATCTTAAAGAATCAACCAAACTTATTATGTTTATGAATTTGAATAGCATTAGGCGGGTTGCACCCGTATGGGGCGCCGCGGTTTTGGCTCTGACAATGGCCGCCTGTGTCGACAAGGACTATGACCTGGATAATGTCGACAAGACGGTAGGGTTGGGTAATACCATCCAGTTGCCAAGCAATAACTATACAGACGATATCCCCTTGGATGACCTTCTCGACCTGGGTATCAATAATTTCCTTTCAGTGGGTGAGGATGGGATGTATAATATCTCCGCCATCGATGATAATGAGTTCATCGCTCACATGGGTGTGCCCCAGTTCAGCGTGCCCTCAAAGACCTATAAAGGAAAATATGTCATCGACCTTGGTGACTTCGATCCGAGAAAATCGGTGATGAAACGTGCGAACCGTGTGAAGAAAGCAGATGATGATATCTCCTTCAAAGCACCCATGGTCGATTTGGATTTCTCGGTCAGCTATAAAACCACGGCTGTCACACGTCTGGAGAAAATCGGCTTCTCTACCAAACTGACCATATCACTGACTTTTGCCAAAGACCTACAGGCCGCTTTGAGCAATATCAGCATACTGTCGTTCACCCTGCCGCAGTGCCTGGAGGTGGGAAATGCCTCCTGGAAGGACAAAACCATCGCGCCTGTAGCAAACAACACCTTCGAGCTGACGGATGTGAAAACAGCGGAAGGTGTGAAAATCGTCATCGAAATGCTGGGTGTGGACCTGTCTGGAAAAATGGCAGACGGCAGTTATATGACTTATACGCAGGGACAGGGCCTCACGTTCCATGGCGCCCTCAACATGGCCGTGGTGGTCAAGGAGTCGGCCATCGATTTTGATAAGGTGGCTGAGGCCAATGACCTCTCGGTTAGCGGAACTGCTGTCATCGACAAATTCACTGTCACCAGTGCAAAAGGTGGATTCACACCTGTAAGAACTTTTGGTAAGGTGGGTGGCGTGGCACTCCGTTATATCCCGCCGTTCCTTAGCGACAAAGATGTGAACCTCGACCTCTACGACCCGCAGCTCAATATCAACATCTCCAGTTCCGTGCCATTCGCGACGAAGATGAAAGGCGCCATCGTGTCGAAAGACAAGAAAGGAAATGTGCTGTGCCGCATCGATGTGCCTGAGTTCTCCTTCAAATCCAATGGCGAGAGCATCGTCAGCCTCAGACGCAGGCCAGCTACGCACGAGAGCGACACGACAGTCATCGTGCTGCCTAATATGTGCGATGTCATCCGCAACATCCCCGACAGCATCGCACTGGTTGACCTCGAGGGAGTGGGTGATGACAGCGAAACGACGGAAATCACATTGTCGAAATATTATGAAGGCAAACTGAGACTCTCCGTTGCTTCGGGCATCTCACTCGCAGAAGAGGCTCTTATCGTATATAATGAGGAATATAGTGGATGGAACGACACGTTCAAGAAAATCCGCTTCGTGGAGACAGAAAAAGACGGTCAGAAAGTCATCGAGGGATTTGTCAGAGTCTATGCCAACGTATATAACAAAATCCCGGGCTTCCTTACGCTCAAACCTTATGGCATCGACCTCAACGGCAATCCCATCAGCTATGACAGACTTGCCGTAGATGTGGAGAAAATCATCAGTCCTTCTCCCGATGGAAAGAAGGTTGCCAAAACGGAGGAAGTCATCAACATCAGACCCAAAGACAACGATGTATTCAAGATTCTTGACGGAATACGATTCCGAGTGGAGATGACCACACGGCAAGGAAATGAAAAAGTGGTCGGCGTATTGCTCAACGCATACAAGCAGACCATCAAGGTGACTGATGTCAAAGTACAGAAATTCGGCAAAGTAGCCTATGACCTCAATTAATCATTAATCATCATCTCGGATATGAAATCATTTGCTAGATATATGGCTGTCGTCTTCTTCTCAGGATGTGCGGCCATCGCCAATGCCCAAGACTTGAGAACCGGTTATTTCTCAGACAATTTTCTTTACAGGCATGACCTCAATCCTGCCTTGGCCAACGACTCCAATTATTTCTCCATACCCGTGTTGGGTAATGTGGATGTGGGAATGATGGGAAACTTCGGATATGAAGACCTCGTGCGTAAGAATCCGCTCTATCCCGATGTGAGCAATAAGAAGATGACGTCTTTCCTCAATCCCTATCTCAGTAATCCGCTGAAAGGATTCGCATCCGGTGACAACAAAATCAACGGAGATTTGAAAGTGACTGTCCTGTCGGTGGGCTTCAAGAAATGGAATGGCTACAACACCGTGGAACTCAACCTCAGGGGGCAGGCCAACGTCAAGGCTCCCTTCAAACTGTTCCAGTTTGCCGCAGAAACAGCCAATGATCATTACAAGATTGGTGACATCAATGCCAGCGCACAGGCTTTCACTGAACTGAGTTTTGGACATTCTCGCCAATATGACCGCAAACTGAGAGTAGGTGCCAAGTTGAAGCTGCTGGTGGGTATGGCCGATATCAACGTGAAAATGGAGAATACGAACGCAGAACTCAACCATACCGAATATTGGACCATCAAAGCCAATGCAGAGTCGCATGTGAGCATGAAGGGGTTCCAATACGTGAGCAAAATCAAGGAATACAATTCCTCTTCTGCCACATACCCGCATGTCCGCGACGTGGACATGGGCAAAGTGGGCGTTGCCGGATTTGGTGCGGCCATTGATGCCGGTGCGGAATATAAGGTGAACGACGATCTCAAGGTGAGTGCTGCCGTCCGTGACCTCGGTGCCATCTTCTGGTCAAACGACTTCTATGCCACCAATGATGCAGAGGATTTCACCTTTGATGGCTTCCATGACGTGACGGTGGGTTCTGACTCGCCGGGTGTCCTTGACAAAAAGGCGGACAAGTATGCCGATCAGATGCTTGACTTCTTCAATCTCCGTGACAAGGGCGACAAGGGCTCACGCATTACGGGACTGGGCGCTACCGTGACAGCCGGATGTGAGTATATCATCCCCACATACAGAATTCTGAAAGTCGGATTGCTGGGAACAGCCCGCATCAATGGCCCTTACTCTTGGGGCGAGGCACGCCTGTCGGGAAATATCTCTCCGTTGAAATGGCTGGATGGCTCGGTCAGCCTTGCCATCAACAATTATACAGCCAACTTCGGCTTCCTGGCAAACATCCACACCAAGGGATTCAATTTCTTCGTGGGTATGGACAGCCTGCTCGGAAAAATGAGCAAGGAGATGATACCACTCTCTTCCAACGGAGGGGTGTCGTTCGGATTCAATGTGATACTCTGAGACCAGACAACATCTTTGCCGACTACGCAAGGTCGACAACGGTGATGCCGGCTCCGCCAAATTGCACGTGCTCGTCGTGGAACGCTTCCACGGCGGGCACTGTTGCTAAGTATTGCCTGATCAGTTGACGAAGGATTCCTGAACCTGTGCCGTGTAGGATGCGCACTCGGCTCATGCCCACGAGGATGGCGTCATCAATGAAATAGGTCACAGCATTGATGGCCTCGTCGCCGCGCATGCCTCTCACATCAATGTCTTGCCTGAAATAGAGCTTGCGGTCGTCGATGGTCTCACGGGTTTGACGACCCACAGAGGCGTAGGTGGCGGGACGCTCAATCACAGGCATATCTGCACGTTCCAGACGCTCTGCACGCATCTTGGTGCGCATGTCGCCAAAGACGACACTGGCCATCTTGCCCTGAATGCTCTCTATACGGCCCACCGTTGTGAGGCCTTTGATTCTCACTGTTTCGCCCACCTTAAGAGGTGTCTCTTCTGTGGTTTTCTGAGGAGCAGAAGGAGGTGCTGTGGGTGTCTTGGCTGCTTTCTCACGCCGGCGTTTTTCTTTGCGCTCCTTGCGCTCCTGTATCTGCTTGATCTTTTTGGAAACCAGCTCGTCGGCTGCTCCTTGATCGATTTCCTGCACCTCATCACGGAAGTCAGACAGTTGCTCGCGGATGCGGCGGGTTTCTTCCTTCTCTGCTTGATGCTCGCGGATTTCACGGATGGTGTTCTCTATGCGCCGGTTGCTCTCAGCCAGCAGTTCCTCTGCCTGTTGCTTGGCGCGGGCAAGGATTTCTTTCCGGCTTTCGTGCAACTGTCTGATTTCTTCCTCATAACGGGCAATCGTGGCTTCCATTGATTTCTCACGCTGATGGATGGTCTGGCGCTTGCCCTCCCAATAACGCTTGTCGCGCACGATATCCAGCAGATACTTGTCACTCTGAATATAATCGCTGCCCACTATTTCTGAGGCATCGCGGATCACCTCTTCGGGAATGCCTGTCTTTCGGGCTATCTCTATGGCAAAAGAACTGCCCGGCTGACCGATTTCCAACTGGAAGAGAGGGCGCATCTCATGCCGGTCATAGAGCATTGCTCCGTTGACAACTCCCGGATGATGCTCGGCAAAATGCTTCAGGTTCTGGTAATGGGTGGTGATGACGCCCCATGCTTTCTTTTTCCAGAATTGCTTCAACACGGATTCGGCGATGGCTCCGCCAATCTGTGGTTCGGTGCCAGTGCCAAACTCATCGATGAGGAGCAGTGTATGGGCATCAGCGTGCCGCATCATCATCTTCATGTTCAGCAGATGACTGGAATAGGTGCTCAGATCGTTCTCGATGCTTTGCTCATCGCCGATGTCTATCATAATGCGGTGGAAAATTCCCGCACGGGAACGGTCGCCGACGGGGATGGAAAGTCCGCATTGGAGCATGTATTGAAGAAGGCCCACTGTCTTCAGACAGACCGACTTTCCTCCAGCATTCGGTCCTGAGATAATCAGGATGCGCTTGTCGGCTGTCAGCATGATGTCCAATGGTACGACTTTCTTTCCTTGCTTGGCAAGGGATAACTGGAGGAGCGGGTGAATGGCTCTGATCCAGTCGATATGGGGCTTGTCGCCCACCTCTGGCTCAAAAGCCGATGTGTGGCGGGCCAATTCGGCCTTGGCCCTGATCAGGTCAATGGTTGCCAGAAAATCATAGGAGTTGAGCATGGCAGGCACATGCGGACGAAGTTGTTTGGCTAGTTCGGTCAATATACGGATGATCTCCCTCCGCTCCTCGGACTCCAGCTCACGGATACGGTTGTTGGCCTCCACCACCTCGGCAGGTTCGATGAATACGGTCTTGCCCGTGGCACTCTCATCATGCACGATGCCTCGGAGACGACGTTTCATGGCTGGAGCAACGGGAAGCACCAGACGACCATCGCGAAGGGTAGGGGCTGCATCCTTGTCAACCAGTCCCTCACTTTGGGCTGCCCGCAGAATGGTGTTGAGGGTACGGGAAACTGACCCCTCGGTGCGAGAGAGTTCCTGACGCACCTCCAGCAAATGAGGGGAAGCGTTGTCGCGTATCTTCCCATACTTGTCAAGCAACTGGTCTATCTTCTGGACGATGGTGGGGAATGTCGCCACATTTCCTGTAAGCGCATGCAGGGTAGGGTAGGCGTAGTCTTCCTCTTCATCCTCAGAATGGTCGCCTCCCTGAGAACGGCTGAGAAAACGGACGATATCGTTGATGGTCTCCAGCGAGCGCCGAAGGTCAAACAACTCTCCCTCGTCAAGGTGGGTGCCTTCCATGCGAAGCCGGTGTAGGCTCTGTCGCATGTCATAGAAGAAATGCAGAGGGAAATCGTCCGCTTCTTCCTGGATACGCCGGAACTCACGGATCTCACTCAACCATCGGTTGATGGTCAAAGCGTCGGATGATGGCTTCATCATGTCCACCCGGTCCTTGCCGAGCGTGGAGAGACAGCGTTCACGCAGCAACTGGCGGATGTCGCTGAATCCTATCTTGTTTTCAAATTGATCAGGGTATGTCATAGGGTGCAAAGGTAGTGCAAACCGAGAGCAATGCAAAATAAAATGCTTTTTTTATTTTCATTGCCGAGGAGCAGCCTACCTATTCTTGGCTTATCCTCTCTGTTCGCTGTGGTCATCCAGTCCCTGCTCCCCCTATGTCCGAAGGGAGATGGCCTGAGGCTGGAGGAGTCAAATTAGAGGGAGCAAGGGGCGTTGATGAATATAAAGCAGAAAAAACAAAATAACAAGCCAAAACAAAAAAGTCAAATGAAAATTTGGCTAAAACAAATATTTCCTTTAATTTTGCACTCGCTTTCGGAAAACCGCCACATTCGCATTGAAGGTTATCCATCATGTGTAGAACAAGGAGAGATGGCAGAGTGGTCGATTGCAACGGTCTTGAAAACCGTCGTACGGAGA
>CAMZHP010000076.1 GCA_947306845.1 uncultured Prevotellaceae bacterium | reverse complement strand
GCCAGCTCTTGCCATTCCTTTGGTATCCACATAGAAACTGTTCAATACGAGCATCAAAGAGTCGTTACTCCATACAAAAAGACTGTCAGGATGGTTGAGCATCTGGGGATTTTGTTGAATCCTTTCATTTAACGAATATACCAAAACAGTTTTATTGTCTCTCTTTACAATCGCCATACCGTCTTCACCTGAAATGCTATAATCTTCAGAGGAGAGCATGATGTTATACTTACCCAGATGGACAGGGTTGTTGCAATTGAAATCTTCTCCAGGAGGATCTGAATGGCGATTCTTATCAAAATTGGAGTCGTACCAACTCCATTTACCATATTTTTCCGTAAAAGCATCACGCCCCATGTCATTGCGCACATACTCAATAATGCTGCACACCTCTTGATATTTCTCACTGAGCAAGCTGTCATTTCTGATTTTATCCATATCCAGTCTAAGGACAAACTTACCTGTTTCCTTATCCAATAGTTTTAAGTCAACGATATAATTCTCCAGACGGGCTTTTTGACTGATGAAACCAATATTCTTGGCAGAGATGCCAGGGATGTAGGTGAACACGATAATGGCTGCGCCGAAGATCATCGCCATCAGTTGGAACCAACGGGTGCGGCGCCAAAGCAGCATGAGAACGAAAAGAGTCATCAACACGCCAGCCACCATCAGGTAAAAGCGGCTCTCTGTGAAACTATAGAGGCGAATACGGTAGATGGAGCCTACCCAGTACATGATGAGCGGGGGTATGGCTATCCATGTGAAATGTCGGTAGAACCAGTCATAATACAGCTTATTGAGCGCATACTGCATCAGCAGGCCAGCGAGTGCAGCCGTCACAAACCCCATGACCATCCATGCCACACCACCTTTGGGCAAGTCCCATACACAAACAATCTTAATGAAATAGACATAGAGGATGACGGTGTAGATGATGACGGCCGGCGAGAGAATGAAGTTGAGGATCAACCGGAGCACCTTGGCTGGCTCGCGTACAGCATCCTCATCCTGTGAGACAAGTGTGCAACATACCTGCGGAGCAATGAAAAACCAGATGAACTCCAAGATATACTCGTAGATGTGATTAGGCTCTTTTATTCCAAAAATGTAGAGGAAAGAGGCGACAATGGCAATGATGGCTCCCGTGAGCAATCCTGAGATGACGAGTCCGAAGAACAATTGTGTCACCACATGCAGGGCATGGGTTGCGAATCGTTGGTTATCCATGCGCCGTACGCCCACTAATAGCAAAATAGCAGCCAGGACATAAGTAAAGCCAAACCCATAAGTCCACAAGAACGGTTTGAGATTGAGCGCCATCAACGGCAGGAAAAGCAATCCCGACGCGAAATAAGCCCATCTGTTCACTTTATGCAACCAGAATGTCAATACCAATAGTGGTACAAACAGCCAGAGGATGTCCACATTGACACCGCTTGCCAATTCTCCTGTTGTATCATTCCATTCTGCATGACTTGTATGCCAGGCACTGATGCAGAAGAAGATAAACCCCATGGCCGTCTCGATGGGGAACTCTTGTGGACTGCGCAGCACTTGTTTGACGACATCCTTAATTTTTGTTTTCATCTTTTGAGATGTTTGGATGGGTGGCGTTCTCTCTCAGAAGCTTGAACAACTTTCGGCAAACAAAGCATCAGGATAAGAACAGCAGCTTGAAGGATTTCATATTTCAATCAAGGCATGTCTTCGGAACCATATTTTTCAAGCACGCTTTCCCATGGAGATGGAAGAGACGACATATCATCCGTGGACAGGATGTCTTCTTGCTGGTCGTTTCTCAGCGTATATTTGTTCTTCACTTCATATTCCCCATATTGTTCGGCATCACTGACGATGCACAACTCCTCTAATTTCTTCAGGTTACTGCCCTCCCATATGCTGCGATTGAATGATTCACAGCACCAGGAATTGCTTCCTCCCTCAAAAACGAACTTCTTAGAGGGATAGAGCATGAAGTTTTGAAAGCTGGGATCACCCAACTTGCCCACTCTCTTGAATTGCTTGGTTGCCGGATCCCAAATGAGCAGAGTGCTGTAGGTGCGCGATTCTCCAGGACCAAGGAAGATATCGACAAATCCGTCAAAATTAGCATCCATGAAATAAATAGGGGCAGTATCGCCAGATGCTACAAATCCATCCTCTGTATCAGAGAGAATCTGAAGCGGCTGACCATCATAAGCGATGGTCACTGTTGTGTTGTCTTCTGAGATGGTCACCTCCATCTTGTCATAAGTGGACGGACATTGCGACAAACGAATCAAGCCACTAGCGTCAGGAGTGATGGATGGGGCTTTCATACTTTCTCCTGCTGCCTGCCCAACAGCCTCAGCGGTTGCTTCCGTATCATTCTCGGATGCGGGAACTTGTTCATTGGAGTTTGTTGCCTTGCCACAAGCAACTATGACGCTCACGATGAAGGCCATTGGTAATGCCACGGAAAAGAATGTGGCGAAATGGAATGAGTGTTTCATGACTTCTTATAATAGATGGTGTTTATGTCGAGTGCAAATATAGTATAAAAGATGTGTAATCACAAAATAATCTTTGATTCTTTTGTTCTTTCCCTCACTTTCACAAGCTTTGTCAATAAGTTGCAAAAATATCCCGTTATTGAACGATAATTGCTGGTGTTGACTATTTTATTGCCAGTGACTGCAGAGAGCTCTTTCCACGCTACCTGCTTCAAGCAACAAACTCTGTGCTTCGTCGTAACTGAGGCCTAATGATTCTTGGAGCATGCGGGTACCACGATCAATTAATTTGGCATTCGAAAGTTGCATATTGACCATTCGGTTGCCGCGGATTCGTCCCAAACGAATCATCAATGTGGTGGAAATCATATTCAAAATCATCTTCTGGGCCGTGCCGCTTTTCATACGTGTGGAACCTGTTACAAATTCCGGGCCTACAATTGTCTCGATGGCATAGTCGACAGCCTTTGCCAATGGAGTATTTAGATTGTTGGTGATGCCACCCGTCAGCAGACCATGCCTCCTGGCCATCTTGACGGCTCCCACCACATAAGGAGTAGTGCCTGATGCTGCGATTCCCAGCACCGTGTCGTCGGCTGTAGGATGATAAGCCTGCAAATCCCGCCATCCTTGTTCTGGGATGTCCTCTGCCTTCTCCACGGCATGCCGCAAAGCCTGATCGCCACCGGCAATGATTCCTACGACCCTTGTCTCGGGGATGCCAAAGGTAGGCGGCAACTCGCTGGCATCCAGTATGCCCAGACGACCACTCGTACCTGCTCCGATATAGAACAATCGGCCTCCATGCTTCATCCTTGGCTCTATGGCTTCAACCAACTTATTGACTTGAGGTATGACTTGCCTGACAGCTTCTGCCACAGTAGCGTCTTCCTCATTAATATGTTCCAATATTTCCAAGACAGTCATCCGTTCCAAATGATTGAAACGTGATGGCTGCTCTGTGATTTTTATGGGTTTAGCATCTTCCTCTTTCATACAGAGTACTATGTCCTAAACGTTTTTATCAAATGACTGTTGGCTCCGTGATCAATTTTCCACGGCAGAAGCGATAATCGATCTGACGGTCGTCGCCGAGATAGATATAACGCTCCAGACGCTCCTGAAGGGTGTAATTGTCGAAGTTGAGCACGCTGTCGTCGATGACCAGTGCGTCGAACTCATAACCCGGTTCAAAACTGCCCACTTTTCCGAAGAAACTGCCAGCCGACTTGGTGGCAATCCAGAATACTTCAGATAAGGAGAGGAAATGCTTGTCACGATTATAATGATAGTGCATCTTACTGACCTGAATGGCATATACCAACATGCGAAACATGTTGAGGTCGTGGCCACCGCTGATGTCACTGCCCAGTCCGACACGCAGACCCTCTTCGAGGAAAATGCGGACAGGCGCCATGCCCGACGCTAGGTTATAGTTCGACGTGGGACAGTGGGCTACCATGACATTGTTGCACTTCATCAGTTCCAGTTCTTGGCCATCGGTCCACACGCAGTGAGCCATGATGGTGGGTGTCTGCCCAAAAAGTCCATAGCGGTTGTAGGCATCACCATAACTCTTGCTTTCAGGCTCCAACTCTGCCACCCAGGCTATCTCCGACGTATTCTCCGAGAGGTGCGACTGAACAGGCAACTGGTATTTGTTGGCCAGTTCACCACAGGCGCTCAGCAACTCTGGTGTGCACGACGGCACGAAACGTGGCGTGATGATGGGACGCACCAAGGCATCGGGCTGGTTGAATTCCGCAATCAGCCGCTCATTGCCTTCTACGGCAGCCTCCACGTCTTCACTGAGTGCGTCAGGACAGTGGCGGTTCATCGCCACCTTGCCGACCAATGCACCCATGCCTGCTTCCTGATACAGTTTCATCAGCAGACGTGTGCTTTCCGTGTGGACGGTGCCGAACACACAACTGCGCATGGTGCCAAAGAGCCATTGGGTATGCAGGAACCGGCGATACATGTTTTCTGCGTAATGAATGTCTGCATACTTCGCTTCCTCGGGGAAGGTGTAGTTCTGCAACCACGGTAGCAGTTCCAGATCCATCGCCACACCCTGGTTACGCACCTGCGGGGCATGCACATGCATGTCGTTCATGGCCGGTATCAGCAGTCGGTCGCCGAAATCAACAACCTCTGCATCCTCACTGTCCAATGACGCCAAATCTGACGCCACACCTATCACCCGTCCATCTTCACCGACGGCGATATATCCGTTCTCAAACACCTCGAAACGGTTTTTCTCCTTCGTAAAAAGGATATGAGCTTTATATATTTTCTTCATATAAACTTATCGTTGTGCTACCCTCGTAGCGATTTTCTTTCCTTCTTTGTTCCAAGTGTAGATCCAAGAGCCGACCTGGCTGGTGAATGTATCGCCAGCCACTGACAGCACCTTGCCCACGGTGGATGCGCTCATGGCCTTGATCTTGTTCCCTTTCGAATCGTAGAGGTAATACCACGACCCGCTTTTCACGACAATGAGCGAGGCACTGTAGCCCTGCAGTTCACCGATATTGCTGCTGAGGGCCTTGACCTTCTTTCCAGCTTGGTCGTAAATATAATACCACGACCTAGTCGTCTCTATATGGCTGATGCCCTGCGCCTGCAGTCCTGTGGACATGAGCATCAAGGCAAAGATTAGCAATAGCTTCTTCATTCTATAACAGAAACCCTCATTTCAATATCATCAAGCGGTCGGTCACCACGTCCCGTGGCAGTGCCCTGGATCATCTCCACGACATCAAGACCTTCCTCCACCTCTCCAAACACGGTGTATTGCCCGTCAAGATGGGGCACGCCGCCGATGGTGGAGTAAACCCGTATTTGCTCATCGGAAAGGCCGACATTGCCGACACGTTTCTCAGCTTCCGCAATCAAACGGTCCTGCAACTCCTGAAGTCCGGCGCGGTCGCGGTCTTTACGCATCTGAATGATCTCTGAGCGGTGCTCTGCGGCAAGATCATTAAAGGCAGCCTGGACACGCTGCATACGCATCTGCTTGGAGAACTGGCGCAACTGACCTTCATTGTACACCTGCCCCCAGGCGATATAGAACTGCGAACCGCTGCTCCTGCGCTCGGGGTTCACCTGGTCTCCCTGTCTGGCGGCAGCCAATGCACCTCGCTTATGGAACAGCGTGTCCTTGATCTCGGCCTCGATGGTGTAATCCGGGCCGCCCATTCCCAGCATCTTTCCGGCGGGAGCACCCTTTGAGTCTGGGTCGCCGCCCTGCACCATGAAATCTTTGATAACCCTGTGGAACAGCGTTCCGTCATAATAGCCCTCTTTTGCCAGCTTTACGAAATTGTCACGGTGGAGAGGAGTCTCGTCATACAGGCGAACAACGATGTCGCCCAACATAGTCTGTATTTTTACTTTCATAATTGCTTTACTTTGTTCCAAGGTGCAAATATAATGAAAAAATAAATTATTTATGAAAAATTCATGGATATTCGAGGACACTAGTGTAAAAAAGTACTTTACCTGTTCGGGCGGATGGACAATCTCTTTGATGGTAAAAAACAGTCAAAATTGTTGAAATATGGATGAATATTTGTATATTTGTGGTCGAATTGTGATTAAAATCAGAACGAATGTTAGAGAAACTGCTGAGACTGACAGGTATAGATAAACCCGAAAGGAAAGATGTCGCATTGGCGCTGTCGAGCGGTGGCGCCCGAGGCCTTGCACATATCGGAGCCATCGAGGTACTGGAAGAGGAAGGTTATCACATCTCCTCGTTAGCCGGCTGCAGCATGGGAGCCCTTATCG
The DNA here is from genome assembly GCA_947306845.1 of uncultured Prevotellaceae bacterium. Next base: position 5,591 of record CAMZHP010000076.1, on the reverse strand, counting down.
GCGGAGTCTATGCCACAGGAAAACTGGAAGAATTCCGGGAATGGATGAAGGGCATCGACCGCAAGAGGATGTTGGAACTGACCGATTTTTCCTTGTCGCTGAACCATATCGTCAAGGGCGACCGCATCATTGAGGCCATCATGGAGTTTGTGCCGGACGTAGCCATTGAGGACCTTCCAATCCCCTATTGTGCTGTGGCAACCGACTGGGTGTCGGGGCGCGAAGTGATATTCCGCACCGGCAGTCTCTTCGAAGCCATCCGCGCCAGCATTTCCCTTCCGTCATTCTACAAGCCCGTGCAGCGCGACGGGATGATACTCATCGACGGCGGCGTGGTCAATCCCATTCCACTGAACCGTGTGGAACGCCATAAAGACGACCTGCTAATAGGAGTGGATGTCAGTGGACAGGATTACAAAGCCCAGGAGAACATGAAGCATGAGATCTCCGAGCGCCGCAAAAGCAGCAAATCGCTGGCCACGCAGATTCTCAACAAGCTGATTCCTGACAATATTGATTTCAACTACTACACAATGCTCACACGAACCAGCTCGATGATGATTCGTCAGAATGCCAAACTGATGGCACAGTTGATGAACCCCGACATTCTTGTTGACATTCAGATGAGCCGTTATGGCAGTTTTGATTATGACAAATCCGAGCGTCTGATTGCCATCGGGCGACAGAAAACGCAGAAGGCTGTTAGCAAATTCAAGTCGCCATCACGGTCATCTTCACGTCAAAACGGCTCACCATCAAAGCCAAGAAACAGCAAGTAACACCCCCAAAACATACAATGACATGAATAATAAAAAAGTGATTTTTCAAATAGCTTTGGCTTTCTCATTTCTGATAGCCTGTGGATCCAAAAACGCCAATGCCGACAACGACTCGGCTCAGACGAACCAACAAGAAGCCGCCACATCAACGGAGAAGGCCTCCAAGAAAAACGTTTCCATTGATGGCATCAGCCAATTCGTTGCTTGGGACATGGGAGCCATGAGCGTGTCGAAAGAAGGCGACCTTTTCGTCATCACAGGCTCTTCAGGACATCTGACACTCTACCTGAAATCTATGGGTGACGGTGTTTATCAAGAGACATCCGGGAAACATGACATGATAGGGCAAAGTGCCCGGTTCGTGGCAGAGAAAGTGGGTGACATTACTACACTGACAGCATATAGCGACAAAATGATGCTCTTTTCTGTTTTCAACTGTGATGACCTGATTGCATACCGCGACAGGGCTTACCGTCGTATTCTGAAAAGCCGATTTGAGCCAACCGATGACGGTGCCATCACCATCACCGATGACACGATGAGCGGACCCATACTTCCGGACAGCCCCGAACTGAGCTATTTCTTTATCGAAGATGGCAAAGGGGACCTGACCGACAAAATCCGTCTCTCACCAGGCCGCTTACATCTGGTTTTCTCACCGGCAGACAAGGGTCTCAACCTGCACTATTGCATTCCCAATCCTCAGACAGGTGACTTCGATGTTAAATATGATCGCGAGAACAGCATCATCCTGCGTTATGCCAAAGACCCGGGGTGGCCATGGCTCAGTACAGATGTCCTTGACGTCGGCTTTATCACAGACAATTTCGACAAACCCTTCTGGCAAGTCATGCTGGACAAGCTGAAAGCCAAAAAACATCCCAATGAAGTGGAACTATGGAACAAAAGGCTGATAGAGAATCTGATTGAATACAACGAGCCTTTTACCGGTCTCGGAAACACTGATTATTAAGGAACAGAAGCCCCAGCTAGTTGTCGATAACCGAGCCTCTGTAAAATTCTCCATTGCGTGAAAAATTCCTCCCATGATAAAAAAATGGAACACCTGACGAACATCAAGGATATAGAGCAGACGTTGGCTGACAATCGCCTGTGTCTCTTCTTCATCAAGGCTCCCGACTGTGGGGTCTGCAACGTCATGATGGATAGGGTGGGGCAACTGGCAGAACGCTACCCATCCCTATGTTCTTTCTATACTGATATCTGCGAAGAACCGCTGATTGCAGGGCGTTTTCTGGTCTATTCAGGCCCGACGGTATTGTTGCTGATGGATGAAAAGGAAGTCTTTCGTGGTTCCCAATTCATTGATATGGTAGAGCTGGAACAGAAAATCAACCGATATATTAGTTATTCAAATGTCAATGAAATGACATGAGGCTGTTGAACAAAAAATTATTTTTTTATAATGAAGAAAGTAATTAAAGTATTCTCATGGTGTCTTCTCATACTAATTATCGCTTTCGGCGTTTATATGTGGACTATCTTCGGTTCACTTGTCAAAGGAGCAATGTCTGTCGAGAAATTGGACGAGGGACTATATTATATGGAGTATGAGGGGGATGACGGTTTTGACGCATTGATGGAGAAGGGTGGTGGACGAAATGCTGCAGAACTTCAGGAATATATAATCAACTTCCTTTCGAAAGGTCATTATAACCCTCCCGCACCTGATGTTATCCCAGCCAGACATGGCTGTTCTGCCCTCACCACCCGCACATCGGACAACAAGGTGTTGATGGGCAGGAACTTCGACTACACATCAGCCACAGCCATGATCATGCACACCCTGCCTAAGCATGGCTATGAGTCCATCACGACTTTTAATGTTGAGTATTTCGGTTTCGGTGACGGATGGGTTCCAGAAGGCTTTTCCAATCAGTATATGTCTCTGACATGTCTTTTCTTCGCCCTGGACGGAATCAACGAAAAAGGATTTGCCATTGCTGACCTTATGGCTGGAGATAAGGTAGAGACACATCAGAATACAGGAAAGCCTGCGCTGACTACTACGTCTGCTATCTGCTATCTGTTAAAAAATGCTGCCAGTGTGGATGAAGCCTTGGAACTGCTACGGGGAATAGACATGCATTCTGACATTGGCGCGGCACATCACTATGCTATGGCCGATGCATCAGGCAAGAGCGTGGTGGTGGAATATGTTGACAACAAGATGGTGGTCATGGACTCTCCTGTCGTGGCTAACCATTACCTTTGTGAGAAGAAGCGTGGCGTAGGACTTATTGAAGGGGATCATCGGTATGAAAGGCTCTGCCAGCTGATGGAAAAGACTGGTGACGTGATGAATCTTCAACAACTGAACGAAGCTATCTTTTCTGTGTCACAACCTCAGAGAGACGATTTCCTAGGCACCGCGTGGACAATGGTGATGGATCTTACATCTCCCTCTGTCACATATTACTCGCGTCGGCAGTTCAACAAACCCTTCCATTTCAAATTAAAGAGAGAACATTGATCGCACCCTGATAGCATCTACCTAACTATGGAGATACAAATTGAAGGCAGAAAATGTGTGATATATAAGACTGGGCAGCCTGAAATACTTCTGTTACAGCCCATTGACAACCATGACCTTGAGGTCATGGACAATGAGGTGAAAATCATAGAGTCACAGACCATGAAACCCTTTGTCTTGGTTGCCTTTGAAGTGAAGGATTGGTTGGGTGAGCTGACACCTTGGGATGCTCCCGCAGTTTTTGGGAATACTCCCTTTGGCGATGGTGCGGAGCATACCTTATCTTTTATCAAAAATGTGCTGTTGCCTGAATTAAAAAAGAAACATATATGCGATGCAGATACGATGAAATGCTTCATAGGAGGATATTCTTTGGCTGGATTCTTTGCCCTTTGGTCATGCTATCAGACACCGATATTCCATGGCGTAGCAGCCGTATCCCCATCCGTATGGTATCCTGACTGGATAAACTATGCAGTGACACACAAGTTGAAGGCAACCTCTGTATATCTCAGTCTTGGCGACAAGGAAGAAAAAACGAAGAATCCAATCATGGCAAGGGTGGGAGAGTGCATCCGCAGACAACATGAGCTGATGGCCACACAGGGCATCAACGCAATTCTGGAATGGAACAAAGGCAACCATTTCCAGCATACCGACGAAAGGACAGCCAATGGCTTCGCCTGGCTGATGAATCAAATACAATGAACCATGCAGATATTACTCGCTTGCGCAAAGATCATGAACGAGACAACGGAGGCAAAAACACCGCTTGTCTCTGAACCAAAGTTTCTGAAAGAAGCCGAGCATTTCGCCTTGCTGATGGGCCAGAGGACTGTGGATGAATTGATGGATATGTTCCAGTGCAGCAGACAGTTAGCCATCGAGAACAAGTTGAGATATGAGCGGTTTTTCGCTGATAAAGAGTGCCTCCCGGCAATTATGGCATATTATGGTCAAGCATATAAATGTCTGAATGCCAACTCTTTAGATAAAAGAGACCTTTTATTTGCTCAACACCATCTTTGGATTACGTCATTCCTATATGGATTGCTGCGTCCTTTGGACATGATACACCCATACAGAATGGAAGGAAAGGTGATTTTGGAAGACCAGACCATGTTCAAACACTGGAAGCCATTGTTGACCGATCTTTTGATAGATTCCGTCAAGGCAGATGATGGAATCCTTGTGCATTTGGCAACCGAAGAGATGCAACACTTGTTCGACTGGAAGAAAGTGCTCAAGGAAGTGACGATTATCCAACCACAATTTCTTGTGATGAAAAACTGCAAGCTCAAGTCTGTCACGGTCTATGCCAAAAGTTGTCGTGGTGCCATGACACGGTTCATTATCAAGAACAAACTTGACTCTCCAGTGGATCTCACAAAATTCGAATATGAAGGATTCGAATTCAAATCGGACTATGGCGACCTTAGCCATCCTTTTTTCATAAATTCTTAAATTCAACATAATCAGCATTATGATAAATAGAGCGAATGAAATATTATTTTGTTGTTTATTTATTAATACCCTATCAAGATAAAGAAAAAGTAGAAAAATGATTATATCGAATATAAAATGAAAATAAAAGATTATCTTTGCATCACAAATCAAAACAAACTATATAATCTACTTTATGAACAAATATCCTAAAATTGGAATTCGTCCGACTATAGACGGACGTCAAGGCGGTGTTCGTGAAAGCCTTGAAGAGAAAACGATGAATTTATCCAAAGCTGTCGCGTCACTGATTTCATCAAATTTAAGAAATGGTGATGGAAGTCCTGTTGAATGCATTGTTTATAACTCTACTATCGGCCGTGTTGCCGAATCTGCGGCATGTGCTGAAATGTTCGAGCGTGAAGGCGTTGGTGCGACAATTACAGTTACTTCATGTTGGTGTTATGGTTCAGAAACAATGGACATGAACCCATACTATCCAAAGGCCGTTTGGGGATTTAATGGTACAGAACGCCCAGGCGCCGTCTATTTGGCTGCCGTACTCGCTGCACATGCTCAAAAAGGTCTTCCGGCTTTCGGCATCTATGGACATGATGTGCAAGATATTGATGACAACAGCATTCCAAACGATGTAGCTGAGAAAATCTTACGCTTTGCTCGATCTGCTCAAGCAGTTGCAACAATAAGAGGTAAATCATACCTCTCATTGGGTAATACATGTATGGGCATAGCCGGAAGTATTGTCGATGCCGACTTCCTGCAACATTATCTTGGAATGCGCACGGAATATGTATCATTGGTAGAGATATTACGTCGAGTGGATTTTAACATTTTCGACCAGAAGGAATTCACTC
>CAMZHP010000075.1 GCA_947306845.1 uncultured Prevotellaceae bacterium | reverse complement strand
ACCATCATGGCCAACATCCATGAGCAATGCGTGAAGTATGGCAAGGAGCCCAGCGGATACATCAACTATGTAAAGGGTGCCAACATCGCAGGATTCATGAAGGTGGCCCACGCCATGATGGCACAAGGCATCGTGTAGTCTTTTCTTTAGACCAGTCTACCAACAAATCAGCCAGCGGTTTTCCGCTGGCTGATTGATTTTGTAAACATCCCAGATGAGATGATGTGGTCTATCTGGTTGTACTGATGGTGAACTCCGTGACATCAGACATTGTACGGCCTCCCTGAAGGACAGAAAGACAGAAAGTAGCACTGCCGTCTCTCATTTTCGCCGACTTCACCATCGCCGTATAGCGGATAGCCTTGCTAGGAGCAAGCTTCTCCACATGCACCGACGGAGAGATGAAGATATTGCGCTTGCCTGTTGCCTCCACCACTGTGGGCTGTAAGTCATAGAGCGTGCGTCCTGATGCATTGTACACCTCAAAGATGACCTTCGACACCTCGTTGGAATTGATCTGCCCATCGCGATTGCCATCGACGAAACGCGGATTGCGGATGACGATGTCATTGTTCACAGAAAAGCCGGAGCTGAGCTCTTCAATACTGGAGGAACCCGGCGACACGCTGCGCGGACTTGAGGCGCTGTAGTTGTCGGTATAATCAGAGCTCTGGAAGTCGTAGAGTCTGTCGTCGCCACTGTTGGACGGGTCGTAATAATTGCCACGGTCGTAAGCATCATTGTTGTAGTTGCCCTGACGTTCATTGCGGCGCTCTGCTGCCTTACGGCGCTGGATGGCCTCATAATGTTCGTGGCGGTTCTGGCGAGCCTGGTCGTCGGCAGCACTGCCAATGGCAGCTCCTATCACGGCTCCACCTGCCATGCCAAGTATCGTACCAACGTCATGACCGCGCGGTCCGTCAGTAATGCCACCAATAGCCGAACCTAGAATCGAACCGAAGTGGGCACCGGTGAAAGCGCCAGATCCTGCATAAGTACCGCAGCCGCTGAGCAGCACGGCAGCACAAACTGATAAAACGAATACTTTCCTCATATCCATAGTTTTTTGTCGTTGCAAATATAGTGATTAATTCTCTGACTTAATGCGGACATTAGGCTTTTTTTGCATGGCATGCCTCCATTTCAGAGACTTAAGCCTTTTTCCTACGCTGCAAAATTATGACTATTCTTGCATCCTGACAACGGGAATCCCCCAAATTAAGATAGGGAAAACCCTAATCATGTCATGCGTACCAACAAAAAAGTCCAGCTCGTGCTGGACTTTTTATCATTGAGAAGGTTTTATACTTACTCTGCGGCGGTCTCTGCAACCTCAGCGGGAGCCTCTGCAACCTCAGCGGCAGGAGCCTCTGCCTTGGATGAACGGCGGCTGCGGCGGGTCTTCTTGCCAGTCTTGGCAGTCTTGGCCATGTTGTCGTCAAAGTCGACCAGTTCGATGAAGCAGGTGGGAGAAGCGTCGCCGAGACGGTGTCCCAGCTTGATGATGCGGGTGTAGCCACCGGGACGGTCGCCCACTTTCTCTGCCACAACACCAAAGAGCTCCTTGAGGGCTTCCTTGTTCTGCAGATAGCTGAACACCACGCGGCGTGAATGAGTGGAGTCATCCTTGCAGTGGTTGATCAGCGGCTCAGCATATTTTCTGAGTGCCTTTGCCTTGGCCAGAGTCGTAGTGATTCGCTTGTGCATGATCAGCGAAATCGTCATGTTGGCAAGCATCGCGTGACGATGGTCAGCGGTACGGCTCAGATGGTTGAATTTCTTATTATGTCTCATTGTTCGTTTTTATTTGTCAAGTTTGTACTTTGAAATATCGGTTCCAAACGAAAGGTTCAGGCTCTCAAGCAAGTCATCAAGCTCAGACAAGGACTTCTTGCCGAAGTTGCGGAACTTCAGCAGGTCGGTCTTGTTGTACTGTACCAGATCGCCGAGGGTTTCCACGTCAGCTGCCTTGAGGCAGTTGAGCGCACGCACACTCAGGTTCATGTCGGTGAGCTTGGTCTTGAGAAGCTGGCGCATGTGCAGCACTTCCTCATCAAACTCCTGGTTGGTGCCGGTGTCGGGATTCTCCAGGGTGATCTTCTCGTCGGAGAAGAGCATGAAATGATGGATGAGGATCTTGGCTGCCTCCTTGAGCGCATCCTTCGGGTGGATGGAACCATCCGTAGTCACTTCGATGACGAGTTTGTCGTAGTCGGTTTTCTGCTCGACACGGAAAGGCTCGACAGCGTATTTGACATTGCGGATCGGAGTGTAAATAGAATCGATTGGAATTACGTTGACGTCGGTGCAATAGTCACGGTTCTCATCAGCGGGCACATAGCCACGGCCTTTGTTGATCGTGATGTCCAACTGCATGGACGCTTTGACATCTAAATGACAAATCACCAAATCTGGGTTTAACACTTCAAATCCAGTCAGATACTTACTGATATCACCAGCCTTGAATTCTGTGGAATTCTCCACGGTGATACTAACTTTCTCATTCTCGAATTCTTCCACTACTTGCTTGAACCTCACTTGCTTGAGATTCAAGATGATGTTGGTGACATCCTCCTTGACTCCTGGTACTGAAGAGAACTCATGCTCCACACCAGCAATCTTGATGGTGTTGATGGCAAAGCCCTCCAGCGACGAGAGGAGAATGCGCCTGAGGGCGTTTCCTATCGTGACGCCAAAGCCAGGCTCAAGCGGACGGAATTCGAACTTGCCGAACTTATCGTTCGCCTCCAACATAATGACTTTGTCGGGTTTTTGAAATGCTAATATCGCCATTAATTTAATGATTATTTAGAGTACAACTCAACGATTAACTGCTCCTTGATATTCTCAGGAATGGCCTCACGCTCAGGCTTGTGAAGGAACTTGCCACTCTTGGATGACTCGTCCCACTCAATCCAGGCATACTTGCTGTGGTTGAAGCCAGCGAGGGCAGCCTCGATCACCTCAAGTGATTTTGACTTCTCGCGCACGCCCACCACCTGTCCGGGCTTCACTGAGTATGAGGGAATATTCACCACCTGTCCGTCAACCACGATATGTTTGTGGCCAACGAGCTGGCGTGCAGCAGCGCGTGTCGGAGCTATACCCATGCGGAACACCACATTGTCGAGGCGGCTCTCAAGGTTCTGAAGCAGGACCTCACCGGTGATGCCCTCTGACCTGGCTGCTTTGTCAAACATATTACGGAACTGGCGCTCAAGCACACCGTAGGTATACTTGGCCTTCTGCTTCTCTGCCAGCATGACTGCATACTCCGACTGCTTGCGGCGACGGTTGTTGCCATGCTGTCCAGGAGGGAAGTTTCTCCTGGACAAAACTTTGTCTGCGCCGAAGATGGGCTCTCCAAAACGGCGTGCAATCTTTGATTTCGGTCCTATATATCTTGCCATAATATAAAAATAATACTTTTTCTTTTAATTGCTCCGCTCCATGCCGCACGGCATGAAAGGGCGCGATACTTGTTTTAGACGCGACGACGTTTGGGAGGACGGCATCCGTTGTGTGGAAGCGGAGTGACATCGACAATCTCGATGACCTCGATACCGGCTCCATGGATGGCACGGATAGCGGACTCACGGCCGTTGCCCGGACCTTTCACATAGGCCTTCACCTTGCGCAGACCAAGGTCGTATGCCACTTTGGCGCAATCCTCAGCTGCCATCTGAGCTGCATAGGGAGTGTTCTTCTTTGAGCCACGGAAACCCATCTTGCCGGCTGAAGACCATGAGATGACCTGTCCCTCGCTGTTGGCCAAAGACACAATGATGTTGTTGAAAGAGCTGTGGACATGAAGTTGTCCGAGTGCGTCAACCTTGACGTTTCTTTTTTTCGAAGTGACTGTTTTCTTTGCCATAAACTAAATCCTCCTTGATTACTTAGTTGCCTTTTTCTTGTTAGCGACAGTCTTCTTCTTTCCTTTGCGGGTGCGGGCATTGTTCTTTGTGCTCTGTCCGCGTACTGGAAGACCATTGCGATGTCTGACACCTCTGTAGCAGCCAATGTCCATCAGACGCTTGATGTTCATCTGGATCTCTGACCTGAGGTCACCTTCCACTTTGTACTCAGCGCCGATAATCTCACGGATTTTGGCTGCCTGATCGTCAGACCATTCGTTGACTTTCAGGTCGCGGCTCACGCCTGCCTTGTCCAATATCTTTGCTGAACTACTTCGACCTATTCCGTAGATGTAGGTCAATGCGATTTCGCCACGCTTGTTCTGGGGCAAATCTACTCCAACAATTCTTATTGCCATTTTGTTTGTAAAAAATTAATAAATTGAAAATTTTCAAATGAGGGCTGTCCCCAGCCCGTCGCACCCTTTTAACCCTGACGAAGCTTATACTTGGGGTTCTTCTTGTTGATCACAAAAAGACGACCCTTTCTGCGTACGATCTTGCAGTCGGGAGTGCGTTTCTTCAATGATGCTCTTGTCTTCATATCTCACAAAAATTACTTGTATCTAAACACGATCCTGCCCTTTGTCAGGTCATAGGGACTCATCTCGACCTTTACCTTGTCGCCAGGCAGTATCTTGATGTAGTGCATTCTCATCTTGCCCGAGATATGGGCAGTGATGGGGCATCCGTTCTCCAACTCAACGCGGAACATGGCGTTGGAAAGAGCCTCCACAATGGTTCCGTCTTGTTCAATTGCGGCTTGCTTTGCCATAAACTCTAACTGATTTTTCCTACTATTGATTCTAATTCGTCAAATGAAGATAAGATCTCCGCTTCACCGCGTCTCACTACAATCGTATGCTCAAAGTGAGCGGCAGGTTTTCCGTCACGTGTGCGGATTGTCCAGCGGTCGGGCATCATATAGACATTTCTGTCTCCCATAGTGATCATTGGCTCGATAGCGATGCACATCCCGTCTTTCAGCATCACGCCATTGCCCCGGCGTCCGTAGTTGGGTATCATCGGATCCTCGTGCATCTTACGCCCGATGCCATGACCGGTGAGTTCTCTCACCACTCCATACCCTTCTTTCTCACAATAGTCCTGCACCGTGTTGCCGATGTCGCCCACATGATTGCCTGCCGTAGCCACACCAATGGCTTTGTAGAGCGCGTCGTGTGTTGTCACCAACAGGTGCCTGACCTCATCGCTGACCTCCCCCACACAGAATGTGTAGCAAGAGTCGCCGTTGAAACCGTCGAGCAGAGTCCCGCAATCGACCGAAATGATGTCTCCATCGCGCAGGATGGTCTTGTCGTCGGGTATACCATGCACCACCACATCATTGACGGAGGTGCAGATGCTGGCAGGAAAAGGAGCCCCAAAGGGGTTGGGAAAATTCTTGAACGTAGGTGTTGCGCCATGGTCTCTTATGAACTCTCCGGCAATCCTGTCAAGCTGGAGCGTGGTCACTCCGGGCTTTATATGTTTCGCCAATTCGGCGAGCGTCCGGCCTACCAGCCGGTTTGCCCGCCTCATCAGCTCAATCTCATCTTCAGTCTTCAGATAAATCTTCATCTGCAGACGTTCATCAATAGGCTGCTACACCGTTTCCACGAGTATGGCCGGAGTTGAGCAGGCCATCATAATGACGCATCATCAGGTGGCTCTGTATCTGCTGCAAGGTGTCGATGACCACACCCACAAGAATCAGCAGCGAGGTGCCGCCGAAGAACTGAGCAAAGCCCTGTTGCACATTAATGAGGCCTGCGAGGGCCGGCATGATGGCAATGAAGGCGATGAACAGTGAGCCGGGGAATGTGATGCGCGACATGATGGTGTCGATGTAATCGGCTGTCGGCTTACCCGGCTTCACACCAGGAATAAAGCCATTGTTGCGCTTCATGTCCTCAGCCATCTGTGTGGGATTCAGCGTGATGGCCGTGTAGAAATAGGTGAATGCGATAATCAGGATGGCGAACACGATGTTGTAGAGCCAGCTCGTATGGTCGAGCAGCGACCTCATCACAAATCCAGCCTCATTGGTAGAATACTGCACGATAGCCAGCGGGATGAACATCAGAGCCTGAGCAAAGATGATAGGCATCACATTGGCGGCGAACAATTTCAGCGGGATGTACTGACGGGCCACTGAACGTGTGCGGTTGCCCTGCACACGACGGGCATACTCCACGGGCACCTTGCGCACGGCCTGAGTAAGAAGGATGGCGGCACACACCACAGCGAAGAGTATCAGGATCTCGATGATGAACATCACGATACCACCGCCACTGGCTGAGGTCACCCTCGATGTCACCTCCTGCATGAAGGCGTTCGGCAGACGAGCGATGATGCCGATCATAATGATCAGCGAGATACCGTTGCCCACGCCCTTGTCGGTGATGCGCTCACCGAGCCACAGGATGAACATGCTGCCTGCTGCGAGGATGATCAGGCCTGTCCACATGAACCAGTTCCAAGAAATGGAGGGGTTGAGAGCACCGGCCGACTGCATCTTGAGGTTAATCAGATAAGAGGGAGCCTGGAAGAGAAGGATGGCCACCGTGAGCACACGGGTATACCACATGATCTTCTTGCGTCCGCTCTCGCCCTCACGCTGCATCTTCTGGAAATAGGGCACTGCCACTGCCAACAGCTGCATCACGATGGATGCGGAGATGTAAGGCATGATGCCCAATGCGAATATCGACGCGTTGGAAAAAGCGCCACCGGAGAACATGTCAAGCAATGACATAAGTCCGCCCTCCGTCTGCTGCTGCAGCTTATCCAAATTCTCCGGGTTGATGCCCGGCAGCACGACAAATGAACCGAAGCGGTAGATTGCCGTGAACAGGAGGGTGATGAGAATTCGCTGACGCAAATCCTCCACCTTCCAGATGTTCTTCAGTGTCTCAATAAACTTTTTCATTTACTTAATAATAGTTGCGTTACCACCAACTGCCTTGATAGCCTCCTCGGCAGTCTTTGAGAAAGCATGTGCCTCCACATCAACCTTGACGGTCAGCTCACCGTTGCCAAGCACCTTGACAAGTTCCTTGCCATTGGTGAGGCCGGCAGCCCTGAGCTCCTCGATACCAATCTTCGTGAGCTGCTTTTCGTCCACGAGACGCTGGAGTGTCGAGAGGTTGACAGCGAAATACTCCTTATGGTTAATGTTTTTGAAACCAGCCTTCGGGACACGGCGCTGGAGCGGCATCTGACCACCCTCAAAGCCAATCTTTCTCTTGTAGCCCGAACGAGCCTTGGCACCCTTGTGGCCACGGGTTGACGTACCACCAAGCCCAGAACCGGTACCGCGACCGATACGGCGGCGTGAGTGTGTGGAGCCTGCTGCGGGTTTTAATGTATGCAATTTCATAAGTTTTTGCTTTTTAAATGACGGAATGTTTACTCAACTATGGTCACCAGATGATGCACCTTGCGGATCATGCCCCGGATAGCCGGAGTATCTTCCTTCTCGACCACCTGAGAGATTTTGTGGAGGCCGAGAGCCTCGAGGGTGCGTTTTTGGTCAACGGGGTAACCGATCTTACTCTTGATCTGCTTGATTTTAATTGTAGCCATGTCTGTACCTCCTTATCCTCTAAATACTTTCTGCATAGAAATGCCGCGGTCGCCTGCCACTGTATAGGCATCGCGCATCTCACAAAGGGCCTTGATGGTTGCCTTCACCAGATTGTGGGGGTTGGAAGAACCCTTCGACTTGGCCAGCACGTCATTGACACCTGCGCTCTCGAGCACGGCACGCATGGCGCCACCTGCCACCATTCCGGTACCGGGTGCGGCGGGTTTGAGGAAGACCTTGGCTCCACCATAGGAAATCTCCATCTCGTGGGGAATGGTTCCCTTGAGCACGGGCACCTTTACCAGGTTTTTCTTTGCAGCCTCAACACCTTTGGCTATGGCTGCGGTGACCTCGCCGGCCTTTCCCAGGCCCCAGCCGATGACACCGTTGCCGTCACCCACTACGACGATGGCAGCGAATGTGAACGTACGACCACCCTTTGTCACCTTCGTGACACGGTTGATTGCCACCAGGCGGTCCTTTAACTCTGCGTCACTATTTATTTTTACTCTATTGATTGCCATAATCGCTTAAAAATTAAGTCCACCTTTACGGGCTGCGTCAGCCAGTTGCTTCACTCTGCCATGATAGAGATATCCGTTGCGGTCGAAGACCACTGCGGTGATACCTGCGGCCTTGGCCTTCTCAGCTATCATCTCACCCACCTTCTCGGCCTGTGCCGACTTGCTCATCTTCTCAAGACCTGCTGAGGATGCTGACACCAGGGTGCGTCCCTGAGGATAATAGTCAACCTCCACCTTGCGTTTCGGGTGTTTCTTGATCACCAGGCTCTTGAAAGGCTTCTCGGTGTTCGACCATGAGTCATCGATGATCTGCACATAGATGCCCTTGTTGCTGCGGAAGACCGTCATGCGGGGACGCTCGGCAGTACCGTTCACCTTTTTACGAATTCTATATTTGATCTTAATTCGTCTTTCTTCTTTCTTTGTTGTCATAATCGTAATTTTTTAAAGTTACTTGGCCGATGCCGACTTACCAGACTTCCTGCGGATGACCTCACCCTTGAACAGGATACCCTTGCCCTTGTAAGGCTCAGGCTTGCGGAAAGAGCGAATTTTAGCACAGATGAGACCGAGCAACTGCTTGTCGCACGACTCCAGGATGATGACGGGATTCTGGTTTCTCTCTGACTTGGTCTCCACTTTCACCTCACTCGGAAGCTGAAGGAAAATAGAGTGGCTGTATCCGAGAGAGAACTCAAGAAGATTGCCCTGGTTGGACACACGGTAGCCCACACCTACGAGCTCGAGAGTTTTCTGGAAACCAGTGCTCACACCAACAACCATATTGTTGATCAAAGAGCGGTAGAGGCCGTGGAAAGCCTGCTTCTGCTTGACGTTCACGGGGCTGTTCTCATCGATGGAGAAAACCATCTCCCCATTCTCAATCTTCACGTTGATCGAGGGGTCGACCTTCTGTGACATGGTGCCTTTGGGACCCTTCACGGTGATGACATTGTTCTCGTTCTTGATCTCCACGCCTGCGGGGATGACGATGGGCAATTTACCTATTCTAGACATAATGCTTATCCTCCCTGAATTAATAGACGTAGCAAAGCACCTCGCCGCCGATCTTCAGCTCAGAGGCCTCCTTGTCTGTCATTACACCTTTCGAAGTGGACAAGATAGCAATGCCCAATCCGTTGATCACTCTCGGCATGTCTTTGTAACCCGTATACTTGCGGAGGCCCGGGGTGGACACTCTCTTCAGTTTGCGGATTGCATTCGTTTTGGTTGCTGGGTCATACTTCAATGCAACCTTGATCGTACCCTGAGGACCATCCTCGATGAACTTGTAGTTGAGGATGTATCCCTTCTCGAAGAGGATCTTTGTGATTTCCTTCTTCAAGTTTGAGGCTGGTACCTCCACAACACGGTGATGAGCCATGATTGCGTTTCTAAGCCTCGTCAGATAATCTGCTATTGGATCTGTCATAAAATATAAAATGTTTAATTAATCGGGACTCCCCCGACAATATTAAAAACTAGCTTTCCTCTTACCAGCTTGCCTTCTTTACACCTGGGATCAAGCCTGCCGATGCCATCTCGCGGAATTGGATACGGGAGATGCCGAACTGGCGCATGTAGCCCTTCGGGCGGCCGGTGATCTTGCAGCGGTTGTGCAGACGGATGGGGTTGGCGTTGCGTGGGATGGCCTGCAGCTTGCGGGCAGCCTCATAAGCCTCACCTGGATCGTCGGTGGTGGCGATGATTTTCTTCAGGGCAGCTCTCTTCTCTGCATACTTGGCCACGAGCCTTGCTCTTTTCACCTCGCGGGCCTTCATTGATTCCTTTGCCATGTCTTATGCGTTTTTAGCGTTTTTGAACGGAAGACCAAAAGCCTTGAGCAGGGCAAATCCCTCCTCGTCGGTGTTGGCTGAAGTGACGAATGTGATGTTCATACCCTGAATGCGCTCGATGGTGTCGAGGTTGATCTCAGGGAAGATGATCTGCTCGTCGATGCCGAGGGTGTAGTTGCCACGGCCGTCGAACTTCGTCTCAATGCCCTTGAAGTCACGGATACGGGGCAAAGCCACGCGCACCAGCTTCTCCAGGAACTCATACATGCGCTCGCGTCTGAGTGTCACCATCACGCCGATAGGCATCTTCTTGCGGAGCTTGAAGTTGGCGATGTCCTTCTTCGAGTAGGTGGCCACAGCCTTCTGGCCTGTGATGGTGGTCAGCTCGTTGACGGCTACGTCGATGAGTTTCTTCTCCTGTGTGGCATCACCGATGCCCTGGTTGATGACAATCTTTTTCAGTGCAGGAATCTGCATCGACGAAGTGTACTTGAACTGCTTCATGAGTGCCGGTGCGATCACCTCCACATATTGCTTTTTTAACTGTGCTGTATTCATTACTTAATCTCCTCCCCTGATTTTTTAGCGATACGAACTTTCTTGCCGTCAGCATTCACCTTGATGGCGATGCGGGTGGGTTTGCCACTCTTCGGGTCGACGAGACTCAGGTTGGAGATATGTATGGGAGCCTCCACCTTGACGAAACCGCCCTGAGGATTCTTGGCAGTAGGCTTCGAGCTCTTCGTCACGATGTTCACACCCTCGACGATGGCGCGCTGCTTGTCGACGATGACCTGCAGCACCTTGCCCGTCTTGCCCTTGTCCTCACCGCTGAGAACGATGACGGTGTCGCCTTTCTTGATATGTAACTTTGTCATTGCTTTGAATTGCTTTTAAGATGATTAAAGTACCTCGGGTGCGAGTGAGACCACCTTCATGTTCACGGCACGGAGCTCACGGGCGACAGGGCCGAAGATACGGCTGCCGCGAAGCTCTCCGGCATTGTTGAGAAGCACACATGCGTTGTCGTCGAAGCGGATGTACGAGCCATCAGCACGGCGGATTTCCTTCTTGGTGCGTACGATGAGGGCCTTTGACACGGCACCCTTCTTGAGGTCGCTCGAAGGGATCACGTTCTTGACTGCGACGACGATGATATCGCCGACACTGGCGTAACGGCGGCGTGTGCCACCGAGCACGCGGATGCAGAGAGCCTCGCGCGCACCGCTGTTGTCACATACTGTGAGTCTTGATTCTGCCTGTATCATGATTACTTAGCTTTTTCGATGATTTGTACTAATCTCCATCTCTTGGTCTTGCTCAAGGGACGGGTTTCCATAATGAGGACGGTGTCACCGACATTGGCCTCATTTTTCTCGTCGTGGGCATGGTACTTCTTCGTCTTCTGCACAAACTTTCCGTAGATGGGGTGCATCTCCTTGAACTTAGCTGCGATAACGATGGTCTTGTCCATTTTGTTGCTGACAACCACACCCGTTCTTGTTTTTCTCAAATTCCTTTTTTCCATCATTATTTCTTGTTAAGTTCTCTCTGATGAAGTTCTGTTTTCATACGGGCGATATCCTTACGCATCATCCTGATCTGCATGGGATTCTCCAGAGGGGTGATGGCATGGTTGAGCTTCATCTGATGGAGTTGAGCCTCAGCGCCCTCGAGTCTCTCTACCAAGTCCTGGGTAGCAAGCTCCCTGATTTCACTATTCTTCATAATAGATTATGCGTTTTTATCGTAATCACGTCTTACAACAAACTTAGTCTTCACGGGTAGTTTCTGTGCTGCCAGACGGAGAGCCTCCTTGGCAATGTCGAAACTAACTCCCTCTACTTCAAAGAGGATGCGTCCCGGGGTCACTGGTGCCACCCAACCTGCGGGGTCACCTTTACCTTTACCCATACGCACATCAGCGGGCTTGCGGGTGATTGGTTTGTCCGGGAAAATGCGGATCCAGACCTGGCCCTCACGCTGCATGTACCTGTTGACGGCAACACGGGCAGCCTCGATCTGGCGGCTGTCGATCCATTTGGCCTCAAGGGTCTTGATGCCGAAGGAACCGAAAGCCAGCTGCGTGCCCCTGTGGGCGTTGCCTTTCCTGCCGCGCCCGTCCTGAGGCCTTCTGTATTTTACTCTTTTTGGCTGTAACATTGTAGCTTCTGATTTTAACGGTTATTGTTTCTCTTGCGGCCACCGCGCCCCGGGCGCCTGTCGCCTC